>CALEWN010000052.1 GCA_937925385.1 uncultured Senegalimassilia sp. | reverse complement strand
CATGTCGCTGTTCAAGGACTACAAGCCGCTGGCGCTGTTCTCCTGGGTGGCGCTTCTGTTCGTGGTGCTGGGGCTTGTCGCCGGCGTGCCGGTCATCGCGCAGTTCGCCGCGACGGGCCTGGTGCCGAAGCTGCCCACGGCGCTTCTGGCGGTGGGCCTGGTGTTCGTCGGCCTGCTGTGCTTCGCGTGCGGCCTGATCTTGGACACGGTGGTCAAGGGCAACCGCAAGCAGTACGAGATCGAGGTCACGGAAGCATACGAGCGCTACGGACGCTAACGCACCGCAGCGGGCAAACGCCTCCCGCAGCCTCCTGTTTCGTCGGCAACGGCGTCCCCATCAGCGCAGGCCAATGCACCCGATCGTTTCACGCCCTTGTCGACGGTCATCAGTCTACGGGGGTTTGAGCGAAACGAGCCCTTCCGCTATGTTGAAACGGAATCAGGTTGTGTAAGAAATATGCACAACCGCCCAATAGGGGCTTGCGAAACGAATTGCTTTTTGGCATACTAAACGGGCTGCTTTTCGACACGGAAGCGCAACCCGTCCCCATAGTCTAGAGGTCAGGACGCGGCCCTTTCAAGGCTGAGACACGAGTTCGATTCTCGTTGGGGGCACCATTCGAACGCTAGGGCCGGTCGAGTACTGGCCCTTCTTATTAGTGAAAGCCGGCTCGCCGGCTTTTTCGCTATCTTGAAGGGAAGGCAATCATCATCGCTACCCCCGCCGAAACCGATTCGCGAAACGATCAGACAGCACCGCTGGTCATCGTCATGCACGCTTCGGTGGGATCGGGGCATCGCAGCGCGGCGAACGCCATCGCGCAAGCCTTCGAATATATGAAGGCCGAGCAGGCCGAAGGACGCGAGCAGCCCACCGAGGCCTTTCCCGATGTGCCGAAACTCCCTGACGGACTTGAGGTCGAAGTGCTTGACGTGCTCGATTTCGGTCGCGTGGTGTTCGATGGCGACAAAACCGCTTCAATGTTCACCGGCCCTACCCGCCCTATATACGACCTGACGTGGCGCTTCACGTTTACCGGCAGGCTTTTGTGGGGAGGCGGCAGCATATGGTCGCACCTGATGTACGGCAAGTTCACCGAACTGGTGCGCAAACGCCGCCCGCTTGCCATCATCTGCACGCACATCACCGCGGCAAACGTGGCAGTGGCGGCGCGCATGCTCACCGGACAGCACTTCCCCATCGTGTGCGTCCCCACCGACTACGAAACCGAGGGCCTCTGGCCGCATCAGTCCAGCGACCTGTTCTGCGTCGCAACGGAGAGCATGGCCGAAACGCTGCGCCCGCGCCTGGTGCCCGAGCAGCGCATCCGCATCACCGGCATCCCCACGCGCGAGGATTTCCGCGCAAGCTATGACCGCGAGCAAACCCGTCAACGGTTGGGGCTGCCGCAGGACAAGCGCATCGTGCTGGCACTGGCCGGAGCCTATCTGCCACGGCCCTATGTGCACTTCCGCACGGCGCTCGACAACCTGCTGCCGTACCTGCACACGTTCGGCGACACGCTGCATTTCGTGTTCGTCGCGGGAAACGATGCGGAATACGCCGGTCATCTGCGAAGGGCCTGCAGCGACCTGGGCATCTCCGATTACGTGACGGTGCTTGAATATGTCGAGGGCATGGCAGGGCTTATGGCGGCATCGGACCTGGTCATCTGCAAATCCGGCGGCCTTACCGTCACCGAATGCCTGTGTGCGCAGGTGCCCATGATCTTGCTGGGCCGCGCATACGGCCAGGAAAACGCCAACGTCAGGCTGCTCACCGCACACGGCGCGGCCATGCACGTCACCACCTGGCGAGAGCTGCTCGAAGCGCTGCGTCACATCTCGCGCAGCCCTGAAAGCGCCCGCTCCATGCTGGTCAACGGCAGCTTCCTTCGCCGCCCCGACGCGGCACGCGACATAGCGTGCGCGACCATGGAGCTGGCAAACGCCGAGAAGGACCCGGCAAACCCGCTGTACAAGAAGCATTTCCTCCATTTCTATTGGGGGCATAAACCCGCGCACGTGCGATAGAGCCGCGCGCATCTGGAAAGGATCTACCTTACATGACGCATTTCGACGACCTCGGCCTTTCAGGCCAGGCATTGCAGGCTGTGGCCCAACTCGGTTACAGCACCCCCACCCCTGTGCAGGAGCAGGCCATCCCCAAGGTGCTCGAAGGCCGCGACCTAATCGCCGCAGCGAAGACCGGGACGGGCAAGACCGCCGCGTTCAGCCTGCCCACCATGGATAAGCTCGGCCACGCAAAGGGCAACAAGGGCCCGCTCATGCTGGTGGTCACCCCCACGCGCGAGCTTGCCGAGCAGATCGGCGAGGTGTGCGGCACCATCGCAAAGAACACGCACCATCGCATCCTCACCGTGGTCGGCGGCGTTTCCTACAACCCGCAAATCCAAGCACTCAACCGCGGCATCGACGTGCTCATCGCCACGCCGGGCCGCCTGGTGGACCTTATGGATCAAGGGGCCGCCCACTTGAGCAGCGTGGAAGTGCTCGTGCTCGACGAGGCCGATCGCATGCTTGACATGGGGTTCTGGCCGGCCATGCGCAAGATCATCGGCGCCACGCCGCAAAACCGCCAAACCCTGCTGTTCAGCGCCACCATCGACCGCACCATCATGAACACGGCCGGCAAGCTTTTGCACGATCCCGCCATGGTCGAGATCGCCCACAAGGGCGAAACCGCCGACACGGTGGAGCAGTACGTCATGCACGTGCAGCAGGCGGTGAAGCCCGAGCTGCTCAAGGGCCTTATGAAGGAACGCGGCCACAGGCGCGTCATCGTGTTCTGCCGCACGCGCAGCCGCGCGGACGCCACGTGCCGCCGTCTGAAAAAGGTCGGGTACTCCGTCGAGGCCATCCACTCCAGCCGCAGCCAGAACCAGCGCCGCCGCGCCCTTGAGAACTTCGCCAACGGCACCACCGACGTGCTGGTGGCCACCGACGTGCTCGCACGCGGCATCGACGTTGAGGAAGTCGAGTATGTGGTGAACTACGACCTGCCCACGCAGCCCGAAGACTACGTGCACCGCATCGGCCGCACGGGCCGTGCAGGCGCTACGGGCTTCGCCGTCAGCTTCGTCAGCCCCGAAACCGCCGACGCGCTGCGCGACATCCAGAAGCTGCTCAAGCGCACCATCCCCGAGCTTGAGCTTCAGAACTTCGACATGCACGAAGCCGAGAACGAGGCCGCGGCCAGGGCGCAGCGCGCCGAGGCACGTCGCGACCCCGAGATTCAGCAAGCCAAAAAGGAGCAAGCTGCCCGCAAGCGCAGGAAGGACAAGGCCCGCGAGGCGGCACAGGCCGAAGAGGTGAACACCCGTCGCACCAAGCGCGGCAACCGCAAGGGCGCGGAGAAGCCCGCCAGCGGGACGGCCAACGCCGCGAGGAAGCACAGCAACGCCGATCACGGCTCGCAGCACAAGCGCAGCGCCGGCCAGAAGAACGCTTCCGCCAACCGCGCAAAGGCAAACGCCACCGGAACGCAGAACGGCGATTTCCGTCCTGGACGCGCCCATCGCGCCCAGGTTGCGCACCAGCGCAACAGGCGCCGCTAACAGATGCTATTGCGCCGGTTAAGGGGCCGGCGCATAGAACCCCGGTAATCTATCGGTAAAGTGTATACGTCTTTAGGAGGGAGGACGCCATGCGCATAGCGGTAGCTTGCCAAGGGCTTGATGTGGCGCCAAGGTTCGCACGCAGCTCTAGTTTCATGTGCTATCGCGTTGACCGTGGCATGTTCGCCGATTGCCAGAACATGCCGAATCTTTCGTTCCCTCCGGCTCAGCTGGCTCAGGTGCTGAAAGACCTTGAAGTCAGCGTCATGATCGTCAACAGGATCGATCCAGCCTCTGAGACGGCCCTGAAAGCGGCCGGCATCGAGGTTCAAACCGGCTACACCGGAACCGCATCCGCTGCCGCACGCACGTATATCGGCCGCACGCTGTCCGGAACGCACGAAGAGCTGGAGGCATCGTAGGCGCTTTGGCGCCACGCGATAGCATGGCACGTGGAAAGCGCCCTTAAGGGGCGCTTTTTTCGCGTCCGAAATCCCGGAGCACCCGAAGGATGGCGAAGACGCCCGCAAAGAAGGGCCGTGCCTTTAACGCTGCACTATCCCCCAAGCCTTGAAGGATCGAGCACCGTAACGTGCTTGCGATTCAAAAGCATCCACTCGCAAGCCGAACATTTCGGTTCGATCGGCTTAATGCCGATCGAATCCATGTCCACAACAGGCCGCGCACAAGCGGTCATCGAACACGCTCGAAGCAACACACCGCCGGAACGCAAAACACCCCGCTTGGATTCCCAAGCGGGGTGCTGCATATATGAAGCTATTGTAGCTTACAGGGCCTTCTTGGCCACCTCGACGATGGCGGTGAAAGCCGCGGGGTCGTTGATGGCCATATCGGAGAGCACCTTGCGGTCCAGCTCCACGCCAGCCTTCTTCAGGCCGTTCATGAAGGCGGAGTAGCTCATGCCGTTCAGACGGGCGCCGGCGTTGATGCGGGTGATCCACAGACGACGGATCTCGCGCTTCTTGTTGCGACGATCGCGGTACTGGTACTGCAGGGAGTGCTGGACCTGTTCCTTAGCAGCGGTGTAGGAACGGGACTTGGCACCATAGTAACCCTTTGCACGGTTAAGGACGGTGCGGCGCTTCTTCTTGGCGTTGACTGCACGCTTGATACGAGCCATTGATTATCACTGCTCCTTTAAAACTTAGCGACGGCCGAGGTTGCGGGCCACGACGCGACGGTCAGCGGCGGACAGCTCGGTCTCGTGACGGAAATTACGCTTACGCTTCTGGGACTTCTTCGTCAGAATGTGGCTCTTGTAGGCCTTAGCACGCATGATCTTGCCGGAGCCGGTAACGCGGAAGCGCTTTGCCGTACCGCGATGGGTCTTCATCTTAGGCATTGCCTTCGTCCTTTCCTTCGTCTTTCTTGTCGTTTGCCTTCTTTTTCTTCGCCGCCATGCTTGCGGGAAGCGGGGCGATGAGCATGTGCATATTGCGGCCTTCCATCTTCGGCTGGCTCTCGATGACCGCAATGTCCTTCAGGTCGTCGGCCAGGCGCTCCAGAATGGTCAGGCCCTGTTCCGGATGGGCCATCTCGCGGCCGCGGAACATGATGGTGATCTTGACCTTGTTACCAGCGGAGAGGAAGCGAAGCACATGCTTCTTCTTCGTGGTGTAGTCCCCCACATCGATCTTCGGGCGGAACTTCATTTCCTTGGTCTCGATCTTGCTTTGGTTCTTGCGAGCCTGCTTCGCCTTGATGGCCTGATCGTACTTGAACTTGCCGTAATCCATTATGCGGCACACGGGCGGTTCCGCATTCGGGGCGATTTCAACAAGATCAAGCCCCTGGTCGTCAGCAACGCGCTGCGCCTGGGCAACCGGGTAGATACCCAGCTGCGTTCCGTCGAACCCGATCAGGCGGCACTCGCGCACCGTGATCTGTTCGTTGAGCCTAGGCTCTTGAGCGGCTATCGCACTCACCTTCCTTCCTTGCATGCGGTATCGCATGGCATAAAAAAACCCACAGCTTCAAGCATGCGGGCGTGATGAACGAACCATGTTCAGGTATTCATACGACCCATCAGCAGCTTGAAAGCGCCGAACTAGGTGGGAGGCGCTATGCCCCCGCTTGTGAACAGCTCGTTTATTATAGCGCGAACGCCGACCAGCGCAAGGGACCTTCCTTTTCGCCGGCCGACGTTCACAAGATGGACACAAGAAGCGAAAGCCGCATGAGGCTGATCCAAGCCCCCGCTCGCTAGCACGCGCCGCGATAGGCCTGCCCAGCTCCAGCCCAGGCCATCGACCAAGTTCTTGCGTCCCGACGCGTCAAGTGCAAAACCCCGGTTCCCGACCGCAAATAGCACCGGCGACCATCCGGCCGCCGGCTGCAAGCTACGCGTTCACGTAGATATAGATGATGCGGACGGTGTCGGCTAGGTTGCCCGAGGCGTTTGCCGTGCTGTAATCGTACATAAGCACGCTCGACCAGGCATGGGCGGCGCCGTTGATGTCGACGGTACCGCTAAACGAGCAGTTCTCCTTCACCAGGGTGGTGCCGTCGGATGCGTAGCTGGAGTACGAGGTCTTATCGGCGGGCAGCGTTGCCGACCCATCCGCCACGTTCACGCCCGCCTCGCGCAGCGTCTTCTCGACGATGTGCTCGTTCTTCACGGCATCGGCGAAGCTCAGCGAGCCGTATCCGAGCGACGCGGTGGCGGCGGAGTAACCGGCCTGGATGACCTTGCCGTCGGCATCAAGCCCAAGGTAGACCGTAGGCGTGCCCGAACGGGAGTCGGCAGGCTCTGCGGTAAGGGCCACCGTGACGCTTTTCTTCACGGAATTGCCCTCCTCGTTGACATCCTTGGAGGACGTGACCGTTGCGCCATGGGCAAGCGCGGTCACGGCCGCATCCTGGGTTTGCCCCAGCACGCCGACCAGGTTGGGAACCTCGGTCTTCTTGGTGGTGGTGGCGCTTGCCGCGTCCTTGCCGGAATTGTCCTGCGACAGGTTGCCCACGTCGGTGGACTGCTGCTGGGCTTGGGTCTGCTGCACCATGGCGCGGCTGGACTCGTTCCACAGCTGGAAGGCGAAATACCCCAGCGCGCACGCCAGCACCACCAGCAAGGCGACGATCACCACGAGCACGCGGCGCACGCGGCGCGACTTCTTGAGATGCGGATGCTCCACCGGCTCGGGCTTGCCGTGGCGGCCGCGGGTTTGAGCGGGTGCGGGCGCGGGGACCTCGTCGCCGAACACGGGCTCGTCGCGCGGCTCGAGGCTCTCCACCGGGTCGGAATAGTCCTCCGAGGTGTCGCCTTGATAGCTGAATCCGGCGGCATGGGCGCCATGGGAGGCGGCAACGGGCGCGAACGCCTCGGTCAGGCCGAGCGACGTATCGCCGTCGGCGGCAGCGCGCGGCTCGGGGGCATCGCCGGCCCCGATGGGCGCGAACGCCTCGGTCAAACCCAGGGAGGCGTCGCTTTCGGGCTGCTGCTTGCGGGCGCCGCGAGCGATGTTGAAGCTATGTTTGGACATGGTCAGGCCTTTCTCTTGAAAACAGCCGATCAGCGCATGAACAGGGCGAAGTAGACGACCGCCGCGACGATGATAAGGCCGATGCCGACGAGCACCGCCTTCTGCATGCCCGACATGGGGCCCGCATCCAGGTCTTCAAGGGTCTGCTCTGCACGATGGGCAGGCTTCGGTCGGTTATCGGGATCGGCGGCTTGCGCCTTGCGGGCGTGTTCGGCATGCGGTTTCGCGGCAGGCTCGTGGGCAGGCATCTGCTGAGCCGCATGCTGCGGTTTGGGCGCCTCAACGGGAGCAACCTGAGGCTCGGGCTTTGCGTGAACAGCCTCTTCGGGAACATCTTCGCCCTGGTGACGGCCATAAGCGCCCGCCTGGATGACCACATCGTCATCATCGCCGGCATTGACCGTGATATGGGAGAAGCGCTGATCTTGCGCCATGCCGAACCTCCTGCCTTGTGCGTTTCCATGCTGTGTATGCCCCCGATTATAAAGGATTGGCCGGCACGCCCCGCTTCCTAGGTAGAAAAACCACGGAGCAGCTCTGGCGCCTTGCCCGGCGCCGCCGCCGTTGTGCGACAATAGCGGGCGAAACCAGTTAAGAGAAAGGCGGCTTGCATGAACCTTGAACAAGGCCAGGAACTGCACGGGTTCACCGTGCTCACGGCCGAGCCCTTGCCCGAGATCGACGGCGATGCCTATACGCTTTCCCATCCGGCAAGCGGCGCAAAGCTTCTATACCTGCGCAACGACGACCGCAACAAAGCGTTCTCCATCGCCTTCCGCACCCCTCCGGCCGATGACACCGGCGTGTTTCACATCCTAGAGCACTCCGTGCTGTGCGGTTCGGAGAAGTTCCCTGTCAAAGAGCCCTTCGTCAACCTTCTGGGCGCCACGGACACCATCCTGCCCTACGCCAAGGAGACGGGCCTGGACGCCATCGAGGCCGTGACCCCCAAGCCCCAGGGGGATGTGACGGTAGAGGAGATCAAGGCGGCCTTTGGGGACCAGGTGGGCCTGGTAGACGGCATCGCCGCTTTGCTGTTCGACGAGATGTATCCCCTGGAAATGCTGAAGCAGCAGACAGAGCAGCTGATCGACCTGTTCGCCGGAAAGCTGATCCTGGGTATTTCCGACGAGATGTCCTCCACCGGCAATATCGACCGCGTCAAATACGTGGGCGAGATCGTAGACCGCCACAACGCTTCCTGCTAGGAGGGGACACTCTATGACTGCCAGAGAACAGCTGATCTCCTATGTGAAAAACGGCGGGAAAAAATTTCTCTGCTCCCCTCAGATCAGCGCGAGGGCCGGGTTCGACACCAAGCTGGCCGGCAAGAGCTGGATCGGCGACACCACCCTCGAGGACACCCGCCGGGCCTGGGAGATGTTCGACGTGGTCCCCCTCTACAACTTCGGCCTGCCGGACCTCTCCCAGTTCGCCCCCGATGTCCGCTATGAGAGCGAGCA
>CALEWN010000051.1 GCA_937925385.1 uncultured Senegalimassilia sp. | reverse complement strand
CTGTAAGGAGCGGAGCAGCCGAGCTGAGTTATCAAGGTTGATCAGATCGGCAAGGCGCTAGGCAAGCGCATTAAGCGATTGCCGCTAATGGAAGCATGGCGATTTAAGGGTCGATGCCGCACGGCATCGACCCTTTTTGCTGCTCGGCGCGCCCGAGCTTCCCGGCAGCGGGCAGGTGTCGGTTCATTGCCTCAAGAAGCATCGATCTTTTCGCCGATATGCTTGTAGCGTCGAGCCGGACCGCGGGCGGGACAGCGGCTTGCCCCCATAATGAGAAGGGGATTGGTAAGTTGCTGCCAAAAATCGCGCGAGTGCGTCCTTTTGTGGTCGATTAGGGTTGCGGTAGTACGGAAAAGGTCATCTATGGTGTGGTTCGCAAGTCGTTTTCGGCGAAAATGGCTTTGCTTGGGACTGTTTTGGCTTGCAGATGCACGCACTCGCGCACTTTTTGGCAGCAACTCATTGATACCGTACCAAAAGCCGGGTGCTTTCGATCATATGCCGAAGGTGGTCGCCACGGGTCGCTTTTGAGAAGGCAGCGGCCGTAATCATGTTTCGAAGGTTGATGCCCCAGGCTGCTGCTATCTTAAGCGGTATCAACAGCTACCTTCGGCGCGCTCGTTGCCGATGCTTCTAAAAGAAAGGGCATGTCAGGTGCAAAAAGGGACAAGGACGCCAGCGGGCGGAGTTGCAGTCTTCGCTGCTTTCGTCGCCGTGCTGATTGGATCGTTTACGGTCACGAATGCACTGCCGGCGGTTGGGCTGCCGGCTGCGTTGCTGCAGGAAGCGGTGTTGGCGTTGGTAGCGGTTGTGGTAGTGCGGCTAGCTGCCCCTGATGCGTTTAAACGTTGTACGTATGCTGTGCAACAGCGGGACTTGATTCGCTTTGCAGTCGGCTCGCTGGTCTTAGTTGGCTTTGTCGGTGGTGCGATTTCCCTTGCGACCTGGAATATTGATCACGCTGGCGCAACTAACGGCCTTACGTTTTCCCAGCTGCCTTCGGCTAGCGAGATTGCGCAAAACCTGTTGCTCTTGTTAGGCATCTGCCTGCTCACCGGTCTGTACGAGGAATCGTTCATGCGCGTACTGGGCATAGAGGCGTTCGAGCGCGCATTCGGACAAGGCAGAGCCGCCACCGTACGCGCTATCGGCGAACGCGATGCCCGCCTCGCTGCCTCCAAACATGTTGCTGGTGGATGCTCTACCCATCCTGTTGCCTCCGGATACGCAGCTGACGGACGCGTTGGCGTCTCCGGCGAAATCGGGCACGGTGCCGTTAAGTCGCCTATTGCTTTCGATTCCGCCGCAAAGCGTGCCATCCTGGTTTCCTCTCTGCTGTTCGCGCTGCTGCATGTGGGTGCGCCTGACGTGTCGGTCGATCAACTGGAGCTTATGCAATCTGCCTTGAAGTTCGTGCAGGCGCTGCTGTTCGGCGTGATCTTGGGCGTGTTGTACACGCAAACACGCCGGTTGTGGCCTTGCGTATTTATCCATGCTGGTTTCGATGTGCTGTACCTGGCGCCAAACGTGCTCCTAGCGGGTACGATGCCCGAAACGTATGCATCGGGGGCGGCAAGCGACACCGTGCTGCTTGCGGTGACGGTGCTTATGCTTGCAGGCGTGGTTTTGAAAATGCGCAAAGAAATTTCGCGATAGCACTTGCATGCGTGGGCATAAACGTGTAGTATACATATCCGCTTTGAGAAATCAGGCGCCAATTCGCGGGCGTGGCGGAATTGGCAGACGCGTACGGTTCAGGTCCGTATGGGGGCAACCCCATGGAGGTTCAAGTCCTCTCGCCCGCACCATTCAAGATTGAAAGACCCGCTTCGGCGGGTCTTTTTGCGTCTTGGAAGGTGCGCTGCAGTTCGCTCTGCCGAAGCTTGCTTTCTCGTGCTGCAAGAGGGTGCAAGATGAATTTGAAATTCCCTCTTGCGTAGATTGAGGAAATGACGTAACATACCTTCTTGCCTTATTAAGGTGCCAATTCGCGGGCGTGGCGGAATTGGCAGACGCGTACGGTTCAGGTCCGTATGGGGGCAACCCCATGGAGGTTCAA
>CALEWN010000050.1 GCA_937925385.1 uncultured Senegalimassilia sp. | reverse complement strand
GACTGATCGACCTCGTCGAGGCATTCGCCAATGGCGAGGTCATCTTCTCGAAGTTCGCATCGAGCGTGTATGGCAAGCCGATCAACAAGCACGAGCATCCTGAGGAGAGACACGTAGGAAAAACGTGCATTCTTGGTCTCGGTTACGGCACAGGCGCTTTGAAGCTGCACAATGCTTTAGCGAATGGCTTCATCAAGGTGAACATGCCGCAGGCTGAGTGCGACCGCATTGTGAAGCTCTACCGCTCCCAGTACGATGCGATTCCTCGCTTGTGGAAAGACTGCCAGAACGCAATCGCGAACATGTACAACGGCTACGACTCTACTGTCGGCGTGGCAATCAGGCTACCCGTGTCAGGGGCGGATCACACGATTTTGCTCCCTAACGGGATGAAGCTTCGTTACCCCGACCTCAAGTGCGAGACAAGCGACCGTGGGTTCCCTGAGTACTCCTACCAGAAGAAGCGCTTTCGTGCGCGCCTGTATGGAGGTGCTTTGACCGAGAACCTCATTCAGAGCCTCGCTCGAATCATCGTGGCTTACCAGATGTGCAAGATCAAGCAGGAGCTGGACAAGACCTGCAAGGCGAAGGCCGATGGCAAGATCAGGCGTGTCGTCCACATGGTGCACGACGAAGTCATCGTGGTGGTGCCGGACGAAGAGGCGCAAGAAGTGAAGCATATGATGGAAACGATCATGTCAACCCCGCCAAAGTGGGCTCCGACGTTGCCGGTGTCCTGCGAAGCGGGCCTCGGGAAAACCTACGGGGAGGCGAAGTAGCGCCGATTTATGAGTAGTTGTATAGCCTTGTTTTGATCTATACTGAGAGCGTTCCCTGACGCTCTAAGGTATTTCTCATGAAACAGCTTGTATACGACTACCAACGTTTGCGCGAAGCCATTGTGCTTGTGCTCGATCCTCGGTACGGCCCGAGTCGTGAACAGCGTGTACGTGAGGCGATTGCGAAACTCCCTCACAACCGCCAGTTCTTCTGGAAGGCTATTGAGCCGCTCAACGAAATCGTTGCGGTTGCTCGCCAGTCTCCCACCAAGGCTCAGGACATATTGGACATGGCGTCACGCAAGCGCGGACAGCTTCAGGCGCAGCGTGAAAAAGCCACGCCGCTCGATACGAAGCGCCGTGCGCACCTTCGCGAAAACACCCGAAACTATCGTGCTCGCCTTGACAACGCGTTGAAGACGGAGGAGCTCCGCCGCCAGCGTCGTTTGACCCGCGAGGAAGCCACGGCTTTTCTCGACGAAAAGAAGAAGCTGTGGAAGATGCGTGTAGAGCAGTTCCTGCAGGATCATCCTGAGATGAAGC
>CALEWN010000049.1 GCA_937925385.1 uncultured Senegalimassilia sp. | reverse complement strand
CGCGACAGCGCGGACATGATCATCCCGCCGATATCCTCAGGCTGGTCGAACGCCGGAGCCGCCCACAGGTCGATATCCTCGATAACGAGCACCGCCGGCTCCTCGAAGGCATTGCGCGCCTGATTGAGCTTGGGCTGGCGGTCGGCCTGCGCCATGACGCACAGCACGGGCACGCCCTGCATGTTCTCCTCCATGCGCATACGCAGCACCGGAAGCCCCAGCTCGCCGCAGGTGGCCATCATGAACTGGTTGGCGTCCTCGCGCGCTGGGCTTCGGATGAGCAGCGCGTCGCACGCGGGCATGCGATCGAGCCCATGGCGCACGTTGAGTTGGCGCACGAGCTGCTGAAACTCAGGATCTTTCTGCATGCCGAGGCCAAGCGCGCGCACCGAGCGCACCGCTTCGTCGAAGCCTACGAGCTCTTTATAGGTAAGGTGCTCGATAGGGGCGAGCATGGGCTGCGCCGGAACCGCGGCGGGGGCGGGCTTGCCCGCAGATGCCTGCGGCTTTTCGGAAGGCGCCGGGCCGGCGGCAACGGACTGCTCGTCCGCTGCATCCACGCCGGGTTCGGCAGGCGAGGCATTCCCAGCCGCACCGCCTTCGGGCTTGTCGGTACCGCCGGGCGCACCCGGGGCCGTAAGGTGCTCCACGCGCAGCACGCGCGGCACGCCCTCGCCCATCATGTCCTGCGAGATCATATCGGTCATGCCCTCGAGCTCGTCGCGCGAAAGCCCGAACTCCTCGAGCTTGGCAAGCGCCAGCTCCTGCAGCTGGTCTGCGCAGGCGGCCACCTCGTCGCTGGAAAGGTAAGGCTCCATGCGCTCGAACACGTATTCGGCGATGCTGCGCTCCTTCAAGGTGCACGCCAGGCGCCATGCGCGCTTCAAGCCCGCGATGGCAGCCTCGGAGGGCACCGCGCCCTCGGCAGCCTGGCCACGCTCGAACGCTGCCAGGTACAGATGCAGCGCCAGCATAAGATTTCCCTGCTCAGCAGCCTGTTCAGCGCTGTTCAGATATCCGGAAACGGAGCTGGACGGCTCATCGCTTCGGCTGGGCATATCGTTCACGTCGTTATCCAACATAAACCCAACCTCCTTCAAGTGTCAAAATAGCTATGGTTCGGTATCATTTTACCGGAAGCGGCCGCAATACGGCCGCAAGCCAAGAAATCGAAACAAACCCGTCACCCAGAAGCTATGGGCGCTTACGCCCACGGGGCAACGGACGCACCCGCCCCAAGCGCCGCCGACGACCCCGCACAAGCTGGTTTCAGACGTTTACCACTCAAGCACCTGGTAGCCGCGTTCGCGGGCGGTGCGCCCAAGCGGGCGGTCGGGGCATACGGCGAACCCCTGCTTGGCGCCGGCAAGCAGGGCGCGATCGGAGTGATGGTCGCCATACGCCGCCACCAGCTCCCAGCCGCCTTCGCCCCATTTCGCGTTGGCGAACCGACGCAACTCGATCATCTTCCGATCGCCCTCCACCGGCACGCCGTCCACCTCGCAAGCGTACGTGCCGTCGTAGTTAACCTTCATACGCGTGGAAATCTGGTAATCGAAGGGCAGGTCGCGCATGGCGCGTTCGATGATGGGCTCGAAGGTGGCCGAAACGCACACCACCGAAACGCCCTGCTCATGCCATGCGTCCATGGCCTGCCGGGCCTGCTCGCGCACATGCGGGGCCACGCATTCGTCATAGAAGTCATGCAGGAAGGCATCCACCTCGGCCTTAGGCTTGCCGGCGAAGGCGCGAAACACCAGCCCACGCACCCACGCCTCGTTCTGCGGCAGGCGAAATTTATACGCTGCCGCCCACAGCCCGATGCGCAGCAGCACCGTAGGGTTGAGCATGCGCAGCTTCGCAAGATGCATCACCAGCATGACGGGCGAGTTGCCGTCAAGCGAGGTGCCATCGAAATCGAACGCGGCAAGCCGCACCGGGCCAACCCCGGTACGGCTTGCCGTTTGCCTTGCCTCTGATTGTGCGGTCATGTGCGCGCTTTCGTCCCAAGCCGAGCCGAGCCGCGCACCCCTCCGCACGCTACTCTTGTTCGACACCATCTTCCTCAAACTGAGAATTATACAGTTCGGCATACGCGCCGCCAAGGGAAAGAAGCTCATCATGCGTGCCTTGCTCGACGATGTCACCATGCTGTAACACGCAGATGAGGTCGGCGTTTTTGATGGTTGACAGCCTGTGCGCAATCACAAACGACGTGCGTCCGGCCATCAGATTGTCCATGGCCCTTTGGATGCGCTCCTCGGTTCGCGTGTCCACGCTTGAGGTGGCCTCGTCCAGGATGAGCATGCGCCTGTCGGCCAAGATGGCACGTGCGATGGTGAGCAGCTGCCGCTGACCTGCGCTGATGTTGTTGGCATCCTCGTTGATCACCGTGTCGTAGCCTTGCGGCAAGGTGGTGATGAAATGGTGCACATACGCCGCACGCGCCGCAGCCTCCACCTCGGCGTCGGTGGCGTCGAGCTTGCCGTAGGCGATGTTGTCACGCACCGTGCCGTTGAACAGCCACGTATCCTGCAGCACCATGCCGAACTGGTCGCGCACGTCGGTGCGCGAGAACTCGCGGATGTCGGTACCGCCCAGGCGGATGGCGCCCGAATCCACATCGTAGAAGCGCATGAGCAGCTTGACCATGGTGGTCTTGCCCGCTCCGGTGGGGCCCACGAGCGCCACGGTCTGACCCTGGCGAACCTTCGCAGAGAAGTCGCCGATGACGGGCTTGTCGGGGCTGTAGCCGAAGCGCACATGGTCGAACTCCACGTCGCAATCCACGTCGGCGGCCTTGGCCGTGGGCTTCTCCGGCTCAAGCTCGGGTTCTTCCAGGAACGCGAAGATGCGCTCGGCTGCCGCGGCCATCTGCTGCAGCACGTTGCCCACCTGTGACAGCTGCGTGATGGGCTGCGTGAAGTTTTTCACGTACTGGATGAAGGCCTGGATGTCGCCAACGGTGATGACGCCCTGCACGGCCAGCACGCTGCCCGCCAGCGCAACGCCCACGTAGCCCAGGTTGCCCACGAAGTTCATGATAGGCTGCATCAAACCCGACAGGAACTGTGATTTCCAAGCGCTTTCGCAGAGTTTCGCGTTGGTCTTGCCGAACGTTTCCGCCACCGCCTGCTCGCGATTGAACGCGCGCACGATGGCATGGCCGGAAAACGTCTCCTCCACCTGCCCGTTGATGGCGCCGAGCATGGCCTGCTGGGCCCTGAAGTGCTTCTGCGAGGCCTTCACCACGGTGAAGATGAGCACCAAGGACACGGGCAGGATGAGCACGGTGATGCCCGTGAGCAGCGGGTTGATGGTCAACATCATGATCACCACGCCCACGACGGTGGTGGCGGACGTGATGAGCTGCGTCACGCCCTGGTTGAGGCTTTGCCCGAGCGTGTCCACGTCGTTGGTGATGCGCGAGAGCGTGTCGCCGGTGGAGTTGCGCTCGAAGTACCCCACAGGCATGCGGTCGATCTTCTCGGCGATGGCGCGGCGCAGCCCGTAGCAGGTGCGCTGCGAGACGCTCGTCATCATCCAGCCTTGCACGAAGCTGCACGCCGCGCTGACCAGGTACAGCACCAGCGTCGCCGCGATGATGCCGGCGATGGCGTCGAAGTCGATGCCGCCGGTGCCGCCCACCTTCGCCACCAAGCCCTCGAACAGCTCCGTGGTGGCCTGCGAGAGCACCTTCGGGCCAACGATGTTGAACGCCGCCGAGCCGATGGCGAAGATGATGGCGAGCACGAGCGCCGCCTTGAACTGGCCCATGAAACGCACGAGCTTGCCGATGGAGCCCTTGAAGTCCTTCGCCTTCTCACCGGGCATCATGCGCGCGGCCGGACCGTGCGGCCGGCGGCGCTGCGTGACCTTCTTCAAATCCTCGTTGTTCGCGCTCATCTCGCATCACCTCCTTTCAGCTCCTCCTCCGATAGCTGCGACATGGCTATCTCGCGATACTCCTGGCAGCCTTCCATGAGCTGCTCATGCGTGCCCCGCCCCACGACGCGGCCCTCGTCGAGCACCACGATCTGGTCGGCGTTGAGCACCGTGGAGATACGCTGCGCCACGATGACCATGGTCTTGCCGCCCAAACGGGTGGATAGCTCATGGCGGAGCGCGGCGTCGGTCTTGTAGTCAAGGGCGCTGAAGCTGTCGTCGAACAGGTACGCGCGCGCATCGGTGGCAAGCGCACGGGCGATGGCCAGGCGCTGGCGCTGACCGCCCGAGACGTTCGTTCCGCCCTGGGAAATAGGCGTTGCCAGCCCCTCGGGGCGCTCGGCGATGAACTCGCTCGCCTGCGCCACATCAGCGGCCTCGCGGATGCGGTCCTCGCCGGCGTCATCGACGCCATAGCCCACGTTCGAGGCGATGGTGCCGCTGAACAGAAACGCCGCCTGGGGCACATAGCCCAGCTGCGCACGCAAGGCATGCTGACTGACATCGCGCACGTCGACGCCGTCGATGGTGATGCGGCCCGACGTGACGTCATGGAAGCGCTCCGCGAGCTTGAGCAACGTGGACTTGCCGCTGCCCGTGGAGCCGATGATAGCCGTGGTCTTGCCCGGCTCGCACGTGAAGCTGACGTCCTCGAGCACGCATTCGGCGCCGTCGGAGTACCTGAAGCTCACGTTCTCGAACGCGATGCGCGCGCCCGGCAGGCCATCGGCGCCGAGCAGCGCATCCTTGGCGGCCTCGGGCTCGGGGTCGGCGATGGAGGGCTTGCATTCGAGCACCTCGTCGATGCGCTGAGCCGCCACATCGGCGCGCGGCAGAATGATGGACAGCATGCCGATCATAAGGAATCCCATGATGATGACCATGGAGTAGGTGATGAACGCGATGAGGTCGCCGGTTTGCAGGTTGCCTGCATCGATGGCATGCCCGCCGAACCAGATGATGCCCACCGAAACCAGGTTCATGATGAGCATCATAAGCGGCATCATGAAGGTCATCACACGGTTGGTGAACAGCTGCGTCTTCATCAGACGCGTGTTCGCCTCATCGAAGCGCGCTTCCTCGTGCTGCTCGCGGCCGAACGCGCGGATGACCGGCAAGCCCGTGAGCAGCTCGCGCGACACCAGGTTCACCCGGTCGATGAGCTTCTGCATGATCTTGAACTTCGGCATGGCAACCTTCATGAGGACGGCCATGACCACCGCGATGGCCACAACCGCCGCGATGATGATCCAGCCCATGGACAGATCGGTACGCGCGATCATGATGATGCCGCCGATTGCCAGAATGGGCGCGTAGAGCACCATGCGCAGCATCATGACGGTGACCATCTGCACCAACTGCACGTCGTTGGTTCCGCGCGTGATCAGCGATGCGGCGCTGAAGGACTGGATCTCGGCATCGGAGAAGCCGACCACCTGGTTGAACAGGCGCCCGCGCAAGCTGCGGCCCACCTTGGCCGCGGTGCGCGACGCTAAGAAACCCACCATGACGGCGATGACCATGCCGAGCGCGGCAAGGCCGAGCATCTTCGCGCCGGTTGCCGCCAAGTAGTCCATCTGCATGGCGTCAAGGTCGTAGCCCAACTGCTCGTACTCGGCGCGGGCGGCGGCCAAACCTTGCTGCGCGATAAGGGTATCGGCCATATCGCCCATGGATTCGCGCGCGCGGTCGAGCATGGTCTGGATATCGGCCTTCCCGATCATGCCCTGGTCGTATGCGGATTTCACCTGGTCAAGGTCCAGCTCGGCGATTTGATCGGCATAGCACGTCACCGTCATGGGCAGCGCCATGGCGTCATCAAGCGCCGCGCGATCGCGCTTGCCGGACTCCGTCAACGCATATGTACCGTCTTCGTTTTGCGCATAAGCGTCGGCGAACATCTGCTCATCGGACTCGGGGAGCATCATGGCCACCAGGTCATGGGTGCGCTCGGTAAGCTGCTCGGCGGCAACGTCCTGCACGCCCTGCTGCTGGATGCCCGTATCGACGATGTCGGAGGTGTAGTTGGGCAGCGCCAGGTCGCATGCCGCCTGCACGCACAGCAGCACCACGATCAGCAGCACCACCAGCTTGTGCTGGGCAAGGTTCTTGATTATGCGCACGGCGCGCCCCCTTTCGCGGAAGAGGCTTGCGAAGAGGCGCCAACCGCGCAAGCAGGGTCGCCCGCAACCACATCCGCGTTATTGGCGCCCGCCCCGGAAGCGAAACTCGCACCGACACGACCAGCGCTCACGGCGGAAGCGGGGCTCGTACCGGCATGACCGGCGTTTGCGTCGAAAGCAGGACTTGCGCCAGCGCCCGCAACCAGTTCACCGGCTTGCGAACAGCCCTTCTGCTGCGCCCGCACTACCTCGCTTACGGGGAAATCGGCCAGACGCTCCACGATACGGACAAAGTGCTCGGCATCTTCGGGGCCGAGATAGGTGAGCACCCCATCGATCATCTGCTCATGCAACTCGCGAGCGCGTGCGCTGAAGGCACGGCCATCCTCGGTAAAATGCACCGTGACCGCACGGCTATCGCCCTTGTCGCGCTGACGCGTGATAAGGCCCTTCTCCTCAAGCGATTTCAAGGTCTGGGACACGGCGCTCGGAGTTACCTGTCCGCACTTGGCGATATCGCCGGACCGAACCTTCCTCCCCTCGCCTTCCAGGCGGGAAACCTCCATGATCGCATACATCTCCGCCGGTGTAACGCCTTCGGGCGCCGGCGGCTCTTTACGCTGCTTGCGCATACGTGCTGCGGCATCGAACAAACGACGACGCAATCCAGCTGCGGTATCGTCCACGCGAATCTCCTTTCGATGCTGAATTGTTTAGCTGCTTAATGTTTAGCTGCTAAACCATAACATCATCAAAGGAGTTCAGCCCGAGAAATATAAAAAAAGCCCAGCCAAATGGCTGGACTTGAACAATCGATGGCGGGATGTACGAGACTTGAACTCGCGACCTCCGACGTGACAGGCCGGCGCTCTAACCAACTGAGCTAACACCCCGTTCAGCTGCGAGAAAGTACAATACAGCAGTTAGCGATCCGATGCAAGTACTATTTTCAAAAAATTGGCAGTCTGGCGGTTTTCAGCCCGGAACGACACGTCATGAGGGATTCGGGCCCATGCAGAGAAGCCGAACTCACGCCAATAATCGAACAGTCTCCCAGAGCCCGCCCTAGCGGCAGCTATCCTAACGCCGTCGAACAGCCTCCCGGCGACTGCCCTAGCATCGGCCGCCCTAGCATCGACGCCGTGCCCGACCCTCATCATGGCAATACGCGCAAGAACGCCTCCCATCCCGCAATGCACAAGAAAAGGGAGGCGACTCAAGGGCGTTCGTCGTTTATTCAGCCTATTTCGCCCGTTGAGCGATGCGCGTCATGGACAGCACGCGCAGGGGCTGATCGTCGGCTGGCGGCTCGATGGACTGTGTCCAGGCGTTGTCCACCAGAAATGCCAGCGGAACCTCCTGCTCCTGGTCATCGGGCACGTTGACCTGGTCAAGGCATGCGGCCAGAAGCTTATCGGGGCGAAGGCTACCGGTGGGCTTCTGCTCCAAGGTGAACGTCAGCGACGCCCCCTCGAGGAGCATCTCCCCCACCAGGAAGTCGGCCACATCGAGCACCTTCTCCTTCTTCTTGCGGATGATGTGCACCTGCGCGGGCACCGGCAGCTGCGCCGGCGCGGCCGACAGCAGCGCACGATACGTGCTCAGCGGGAACGCCGCCGAGGCCGCAGGCGCCTTCGGCTCGATGTAGACGCATTCCTTCACCATAAGGTCAGGGACGCTCTCCTTCTGCAGGGCGAGCAGGGCCTCCTCGGGACGCACGTAACGCAGAAGCTGCAGGTCGACCATCTCGTGCGTGCCGCCCACGCCCACGGGCAGCGCGGCGCCGAACGCGATCTTCATATGCGGGCTGAAGCCCTGCGACACGGCGAAGGGAAGCTGGGCGCGACGTACGGCGCGCTCGATGGCGCGCGCCACCTCGAGGTGCGACAGCAGCGCCAGGCGGCCCTGCTTGGCGAACGTGATGCGCATGCGGAACGTTTGCTGCTCGGCCATGCTACTCCCCTTCCTCGGCGATTTGCGGACCGGCGGTGAGCTGTCCGCTTGCAGCCTGCTCGGCGGCTACGGCCGCGCCCTCTTCGCCAGCCTGTTGCGGGCGGGCGTTCGAGCCGCCGGCGATGCGCGGCTGCGCCAGCTGGTTGTCGACGCCCAGGCCCGGGCACGCCCCGCATGCGGCGCAGCGTTCGAACGTGCAGTCCGGCGTGGTCTTCTCAGCCGCGGCCTTCTTGCGCTCATGCGCCAGAAAGCGCGTGGACACGCCCGTGGAGATATGCTCCCAGGGCATGACGTAGCTGGCGTCATAGGACGTCTGCGCCACGGCGGCGGGGTCGAGACCCACCTCGACGGCGGCATCGCGCCAAGCCTGCTCGTTGAAGTGCTCGGTCCAGGCGTCGAAGCGCGCGCCGTGACGCCACGCTGACTCCACCCAAGCGGCGGCAGCGCGCCCGCCGCGGCTCATGACGGCCTCGACGAAGCTGGTGGACGGGTCGTGCCAGTGCACGTCAATGGCGCGGTACTTCACGCTACGGCGCAGAAGCGACACACGGCGCAGGGCCTCTTCCGGGGCGATCTGGCCATCCCACTGGAACGGCGTCTGAGCCTTCGGCACGAACAGCGCGCACGACACCGACATGCGGATGTTGCCGCGCTGCTCGACCGGCACGGCCTTCTTCGCCCTGTCGTAGGCGCGCTGCACCAGGCTGGCGATGCCCTTGATGTCGTCGTCGGTTTCGGTGGGCAGGCCGATCATGAAGTACAGCTTGCAGCGGCGCCAACCGGCTCCGAACGCCGCATCCACAGCGCCGAACAGGTCGTCTTCGGTCACCTGCTTGTTGATGACGTCGCGCAGGCGCTGCGTGCCGGCCTCGGGCGCGAAGGTCAGGCCGCCCTTCTTCTGGCCCGCAACCAGGCCAGCCATGTCCACGCCGAAGCTGTCAAGGCGCTGCGAGGGCACGGAGATGCGCACGCCCTTGCCCTGGAACTGCTTGTTCAGGCGCGTGAGGACATCAGCGATCTGCGAGTGGTCGGTGGAGGAAAGCGAGGTCAGGCTAACCTCGTCATAGCCGGTTTGCGCCAGGCCGCACACCACCGAGTTCACAATGTTGTCGGCGGAGCGCTCGCGCACGGGGCGGTACATCATGCCCGCCTGGCAGAAGCGGCAGCCGCGAGCACACCCGCGCAGCACCTCCACGTTCAAGCGGTCCTGCACCACCTCGGTGAACGGCACGATGCACGGCTCCCAACCCGGGCTTTCCGCGAACCCCTCGAACACGCGCTTCTGGATATGCGTGGGAAGGCACTCCTCCACAGGCTCGATCCAGCTGCCGGCCTGCTGCGCCTGCTCCTCATCGCGCCAGCGATACAGGCTGGGCACGTAGAAGCCGTCCATGCGCGCGATGGCGCGCAGGATATCGGCGCGGCACGCCCCTTCTGCGCGCAGGCGTCGGATAGCCTGCAGGCACTCGGGCAGCGCCTCCTCGCCCTCGCCGATGCTGAAGATGTCGAAGAACGGCGCGTAAGGCTCGGGGTTGTACGAGCACGGGCCGCCGCCGATGACGAACAGGTCGTCCTCGCCGCGGTCCTGCGCGTGCAACGGGATGCCCGCCAGGTCAAGCGCCTCGAGCACGTTCGTGGCCCCCAGCTCGTGGGCCAGCGTGAAGCCGAGCGCATCGCACTCGGGCACGGGAGCGCAGCTTTCGATGGAGAACAGCGGCAGCCCCTCGGCGCGCATGGTGTCGCAGAACTCCGCAGCCGGCAGAAAGGCGCGCTCGGCCACCATGCCGTCCACGGCGTTCACCACGTTCACCAGGATGCGCAGGGCCTGATTGGCCTGCCCCAGCTCATAGGTATCCGGATACATCATGCAGAAGCGGAAGTCCGCCTCGGGCTTGTACACGCAGCCGAACTCGTGGTTCAGGTAACGCGCCGGTCTTTCGGCGCTGGCAAGCAGCGGCTCGAGCCGCGGCCACAGATCTGTCACTGTTACCCCCTAGGAAACAAGATTAGCGTCGGGAAATGCGGGCGCGCAGGCCCGCGGCGGCATCGGAGGCTTTCTGGCGAACGGCCTCCACGGCGGCCGCGCCGTTGTCGGCGGCGGCGCCTGCAGCCTGCTTCGCGGCAGCGGCGATGACCTTATCGCGCGCGGCCGAAACGTACTCGGCGAACTTCGCCACCGTCGGCCCACCTTCGTAGAACTCCACGGCGGCCCGGCCCATGGCAAGCGTGCCCGAGTACCCTACCGCGGCCTTCACCGCCCATCCGAGCACCGGCACGGCAGCGGCCAGCTGGCGCGCGACCGCGCGGCACGCGAACGCGCCGCCCACCAGGGCCGCAAGCTCGCGCACGCGCCCGGCATCGATGGACTGCCCATAGGCCGCAGCAATCTGGAGCAGCATCTTGGCCTGGGTGAGCGTCAGGACGGGAC
>CALEWN010000048.1 GCA_937925385.1 uncultured Senegalimassilia sp. | reverse complement strand
ATGCGCATCGTGGCGTACCTGGACAGGTACGGGCGCGTGTTCGCCTGCGACGAGCCGCAGGTTGCTCCGCCGGCGCGCACTCCCGACATGGAGATCGCCCGATTCTCCGACTTGGCGCAGGATGCCGTGAAAACCGCCGGGTACGTGTATGTTCATGACGGCGAGGGCGACGTGGCACGATGCGTGGCAGCCTACAAGGGAACGGCCGATCTATATAAGGTATCGGACACGTGGTATCGCTTCGACGAACGCAAGGCCATGACCTACAAGGAGTTCATGGCCCGCGCGTACTTTGCGCTGTGCTTCCGGCCGGCCATGGGCGCGCCGGCCGTCCCTAGCCGCGGCGTCATGGGCGTGTTCGACGTTTTGGGGCCCGAAAAGCCCTTCGAGGCGCTGCGCGAGCTTGCGGGCCAGGTCCAGCGTGCGATGGCGGACCCCCAGCTTGACGCCCCCGGTGCCGTCAAGCTTCTGCTGGAGCACCTTGAGCAGGCCGGGCTGTTCGCCATCCACGAGCGCGGCGTCTCCGACGAGGCCGTGCGCCTGGTGCGTTCCACGAAGTACGCGCACCTGGCCTATCTGGTCCGCAACCTGGAGGATGCCGA
This sequence comes from uncultured Senegalimassilia sp., assembly GCA_937925385.1. Lineage (GTDB taxonomy): Bacteria > Actinomycetota > Coriobacteriia > Coriobacteriales > Eggerthellaceae > Senegalimassilia. The sequence continues at coordinate 1,012 of CALEWN010000048.1, read as the reverse complement.
CATCTCCGACCAGGAGCTGTGGGGGATAGAGGCGGCGCTCAACCGCTTCATTCTGCTGTGCGAGCGCATGGGCGATCGCGCCGATGCCGCGGGGCTTGACGAGTGCCGTCAAGCCGATGCGCAGCTGTTCGTCGCAGTGGGCGAACAGGATCTGGCGGGCGGCATGCCCGAGGGCGCCCCGTCCGGGCATGAGGGCGGCGAATGGGGGATGCGCTGCCGTTTGGCGCTGGCCATCGAGCAGCTGCGCCTTCCCGTGCGCGTGGACGTGGAGCTGGCGGGCGATATCGGCGCCGGTCAGGCGGCGTTTTGCCTGACCATGCCGCCGGAGGGCATGGTGCCGGGCCTTGCGGACGGCGAAGAGGGGGCCGCGCTTGCCTATGTCATGCGCGTGGGCCTGCTACTCGCCGACCACGCTTTCGCCACCGAGCCGGGCATTGCCCAGGTGAAGCTGATGGCGTTCCCGCTGCCCGACCCTCAGACGTCGCAGGATGCTCCTGCCGCGGGTTCCAAGCAGGGCGTTCCCGCCGTGCTGGGCGCGCCTGCCGCATCGGAGCAGCCGCGCGATGCCCAGGAAACGGCGCTGTTCGAGGTGGATCTCGACCGCGTGCTGCACGCCGAGCGCGGCGGCTTCAGGGCTGTTATCGCCGGCGACCCGCGCGAGCTGATGGATGCTGCGGGAGCGCGTTACGACGTAGCCGACGCCCAGGTGCCGCGCCAGCGCGTGATGCATCCCGTCTTCGAGTCGTGGAGCGCCGATGGCCAGGCGGGCGAGCTTCCGGCGTGGGCGCAAGGGCCCCTGGGCGCGAAATGCGAGCGCGATCTTGATATCGAATACGACACGGCGTATCGCCGCATGGCCGAGGGCCTGGCGGATTCGCTTGTGGAAGCGCAAAGCGCTACCGAGGCCATCGCGGCCGTGCGCCAGGTGCAGTCCGCTGTGCTCGACGCGAAGGATGAGCGCGCCGTTTCGGCCTGCACGCGCCTGATGGCCACGCTTGCCGAAGGCTCCATC
>CALEWN010000047.1 GCA_937925385.1 uncultured Senegalimassilia sp. | reverse complement strand
ACCCCCGCGACCGCTTCCTCCTCACCCACCGGCTGCCGCCGGAGGTCCGGACCTTCTTCTCCCACATCAAGCATACGGCCCTGGGCGCCTTTGCCGGCTATATCCGGGCGGAGCTCATCATCTCCATCGGCGCTGCAATGCTGAACGCCGTCGGATTCTATGTTGTGCTTACCTACCTTCCGGTATACCTGGAAACGGCTGTCATGATGCCGAAGAATCAGGCGTCTCTGATCACAACCATTGCGCTGATAACGTACGTTGCCTTCATTTTCGCAAGCGGGCACCTGTCCGACAAATTCGGGCGCAAGAAGATGCTGATCACCGCATGTGTGTGCTTCATCGTCTTCACCATTCCGGCGTTTATGCTGATGAGCACTGCTAACTTCGTAATCGTCCTGGTCGTCGAGTTGGTTATGTGCTTGATTCTCACCATCAACGACGGAACCCTTTCCAGCTACTTGAGCGAAACGTTCCCCACCCAAGTGCGTTACTCGGGCTTTGCCCTCAGCTTCAATGTGGCTAACGCGCTGTTCGGTGGCACGGCATCGTTCATCTGCACGTCGCTGATTACGGCGACGGGCTCCACACTCGCTCCTGCGTTCTATATGGTTGCGGTTTCCTGCGTTGCGCTGGTGGCCATGATCATGTCGCACGAGCATTCGAACAAGGATTTGTCCGAAGTTTAGAGGTTTCGATTGGGCGATTGCGGCCTCCTCCTTCCGCAATCGCTCGGTCATTGCAAGTAAGTTGTTGAAGAATATAGTTGGGAATCGCGTTTGGCCGACGCGTTTACCTGAGACGATTCTTTAAGTAGCTACATTGCCAAAAGGTAACAACTTGCCTGCAAATGGCTAACATTGACAAGCGCACGGTATCATCTTCTTATCCGCCAGTGCATAGGCGGGCCCGCTAGGGCCTTGCCATGAGGGTAAGGAGGTTGAAATGCGAAACTGCATCGCTTCAAGGGGAGGCGATGAGCTGCCGTGTGCTGCAGTCGGTTTCAGTCTCAAAGCCGCTGCACTGTTCTTAGGGGAAAAACATGAATGCTGACCAACCGAGACCGATCAACAATGAAGTTGAGCTCACCGAGGCCGATAAGCATAAAACGCTGAAGAAGGTTGTGTTCTCCTCGTTCCTGGGTAACTTCATCGAGTGGTTTGACTATGCCAGCTACTCTTATCTTGCAACTGTCATCGCCTTGGTGTTCTTCCCGGGCGAAGACAAAATGGTCTCAACCATGATGACGTTCGGCGTGTTCGCGCTGGCGTTCTTAGTCCGTCCTCTCGGTGCCATCTTCTGGGGCAACATGGGTGATAAGAAGGGTCGCAAATGGGCCTTGTCTATCTCCATTCTTATGATGTCCGGCGCCACCTTCCTTATCGGCTGCCTGCCCGGTTACGCTGTGATCGGCGTTGGCGCCCCGCTTCTGCTCCTGCTCATGCGTATGGTGCAGAGCTTCTCCGCTTCCGGTGAATACGCCGGCGCTGCCACGTTCATCGCCGAGTATTCGCCGAAGAATCACCGCGGTTTCTACTGCTCGATGGTTCCCGCCTCCACGGCCGTGGGCCTGCTGGTGGGCTCCCTGTTCGCCACTTGGATGTTCAACACGTTCGGCGCAACGTCTGATTTCGTGGTGAACTGGGGCTGGCGTATCCCGTTCTGGCTGGCTGGTCCGCTCGGCTACATCACGCACTATATCCGCGAGCATCTGGAAGACTCTCCGGTGTACGCAAAGATGCAGGCAGAGCTTGCCGAGAAGGGCATGAAGAGCGAAGACAAGCCGATCCGCACGCTGTTCAAGAAGCACCTGCGCGTGTTGATCATCTCCTTCGGCGCATGCGTGCTGAATGCTGTGGGCTTCTACGCGGTTCTGACTTACCTGCCGAACTATCTGGAGGCCACGCTGAACTACGATCCGGCTCAAGCTTCCATCATCACCACCATCGTGCTGGTCGTCTACATCGGCTTCATCTTCCTTTCCGGTCGTATCTCCGACAGGTTCGGCCGCAAGAAGATGCTCATCGCCGCTGCTGCTGGTTTCGTGGTGTTCACCATTCCCGCGTTCTGGCTGCTGAACACGCTGGACTTCTTTACCATCCTTGTCGTTGAGCTGATCATGTGCTTGCTGCTCACCATCAACGACGGTACGCTGTCCAGCTACCTGTGCGAGACGTTCCCGACCGATGTGCGTTACTCCGGTTTCGCATTGAGCTTCAACCTGGCTAACGCCATCTTCGGCGGTTCCGCTTCCTACATCTCCTTTGCCCTGATCGGCGCCACGGGCGACCCGATTGCTCCTGCATACTACATGGTATTCATCGCCATCCTGGCGCTGGTCGCCATGATCTTGTCGCACGAGCACACCGGCAAGGATTTGTCCGAGGTGTAATCGGTCCAAACATATCGGCAATGCAACGATTTGCCTGATGAATGCCGCTCGAGAGTCTATACTCGAGCGGCATTTCATTTACAATGATGCTATTGGGTTTTTGCGTAAAGGAGACCGATGTGAGTGAGGCGAATCAAACCCCCAAGTCGTTGAAGGCTCAGATCACGCGCACGTCGCTTGTGCTTGCCGCTGCGGCGCTTTTGCGAGAACAGGGCCCTAAAGCCGTTACCTATCGCAAGGTTGCGCAATGGGCGGGGGCCGCTTCCTCATCGGTTGGATATTATTTCGAATCCACCAATCAGCTTCTATATGAAGCCGGCCGTTACAACATCCAGCTTTGGGCCGAACGTGCTGAAAACTCCGCCGCTACCGCCGAGTCCATGGACCAGGCAGATTGCCGTAAGCATCTCATCAACTTGCTCATCAGCGCCAGTTTGCCCGATGATTCCGTGAACCCTGCGGCTCATTACATGCAGTTGCTTGCCGCATCCGAATCCGAGGACGTTACGGAGGCCTATCGCAACGGTCGCGTTCAGCTTGATCAGGCGGTTGGGCGCATTCTGAAGCATGCGGACGTGAAGCTGCCTGCGCATATGGTGGGTGTCATCGTTGACGGTGCCGCGGTTGCAGCTATCTCCGAGGGCCGTGAGGTCAGGGAAATCGCAGCCGAGCTTCTGGAGAGCATCGTAGCGGCTTACGAGAGCTAGGGGCGCCATCGCCGCCGGGCAATGCGTTTGTTGCCTAGTTCGTCCATGCGTTTGATACACGAAAAAAGCTCGGACCATAAGGTCCGAGCTTTTTGCATCTTGCGAAGGAGGGGATGGCTTAGATGCCGATCACGCCCATGCCGACCAGCACCAGGGCTGTGACGCCGAGTGCGGACACAACGCCCATGCCAACCTTCTCGCCCTTGGTCAGAGCGTAGCCGCGGTCTTTGCGAGCCTTGGCGTACACGAGGAAGCCGGGGATGTAGCCCACGCAGGTGAGCAGGAGGAACGACCAGCCGTTGTACAGCACGCCGACCACCTGGAAGGCCAGGGCGATCACGCCGATGATGATCTGAGCCGTGTTCTTGTCCTCCTTGGCGGAGAACTTGATCTGATACAGCGCGATGAAAGCCCAGGTGATGACGATCGAGACGGTGCACATGCTGAAGGCGAAGTTGTATGCATCCTCGCTGAACATCAGCACGATCAAGAACACCTGGATGCAAGCGCCCACGAGCAGCAGACTCATCTGCGGGGCACCCTTGCTGTTCAGCTTGCCCCAGGACTCGGGGAGCAGGTGACGCTCGGCCATTTCAGAGGTGGTCTCAGCGGGCAGCATGGTGAAGGACAGCCAGGCGCCTGCAACGCCCACAATGATGGCGATGCTGATGAACGCGCCGCCCCAGCCGGGAGCCATGGAATCGAACACGTAGAGCATTGCCGGGTAGTCGAGCTGAGCGATCTCGGTGTAGCTCATGTAGCCGTAGGGGAGCACGGAGCAGCCGACGTAGATGAGCAGCAGGCAGATCAGGCCGATAACGGTCGCCTTGCCAACCTCGTGCTTGTTGCGTGCGCGGGAGCTCATGACTGCAGCGCCCTCGATGCCGATGAACACCCACATCATGATGATCATGCAGTTCATAACCTGCTCGAACAGACCGCCCATGCTGGCAGCGTCGGCGCCCATTTCACCTGCGGTGACGGCGTTGTTGTACACGTTGCCCCAGAAGTCGGCGGTGAAGATGCCGGCGTTGAACATGAAGATGGCGAAGATCAGGAAGATGCCCAGGGAGGCAACCTTCGCCACCATGACGATAGCGTTCAGGAAGGAAGCGCTCTCAACGCCGCGGATAACCAGGAAGGTCAGCGCCCACATGAACAGCGAGGCGACGATCACGCAGGGTAGGGTGTTGCCAGGGAGGAAGGTGGGGAAGAAGTAGCCCAGCGTGGACATCATCATCGTGGCGAATGCGATGTTGCCCAGCCATGCGGACAGCCAGTAACCCCAGCCGGAGACGAAGCCGGCAAGCGGGCCGAAGCCTTCCTCGGCGTACTGGAAGATGCCCTTGAGCTCGGGCTTCTTGGCGCCAAGGTTGTTCAGCGACAGGGCGAGGGCGGCGAAACCGATGCCCACCACAGCCCAGGCCACCAGCACGGCGCCGGGGCTGGCAACGCCTGCAAGCTGTCCGGTGATGGCGAACACGCCGGAGCCGATGCAGGAACTTACGACCATGCCGATCAGCCCGAACAGGCCGATACCTTTAGCTTTCTCGCTCATGATTTCCCTCCTTAGTAGAAATCAATCGTTTGGTTTCGCCCCTGGACTCCGCTTGTTTAGCCGGACATACCGAACCTGCTTACGGTGGCGAATTCCGTTTTTCGCAGGCTCAAACGGAACGCAGAGGCGAAACCGATGGAAAACAGCGGGCAGTGTGTGGTTTGCAGGCTGCCCAAAGGGGAGGCCGATCGATCCGGCGGCCTCCCCTGTTGAAAACGATTAGTCCTCGCGCACGACAGGCATGCTCATGCAGCGCGGGCCGCCACGGCCGCGGGACAGCTCGGCCGAGGGGATCTCGATAACGTCGATGTTGTTCTTGCGCAGCACGGCGTTCGTGACGTCGTTGCGCTCGTAAACAACCACGCGACCAGGAGCGATGCACAGCGTGTTGGAGCCGTCGTTCCACTGCTCGCGCTCGGCGGCGATGCGGTCGCCACCGCCGCAGGGAATCAGCGTCACCGGCATGCCGATGTACTTCTCCAGGATCTGCTCGAGCGGGGCGTTGATCTCGTGCACCTTGATGCCGTCGCCCTCGGGTGTGATCTCGAACACGGACAGCGGGCCCATGATGCCGGGATGGATGGTGAACTTGTCCACATCGATCTGGGTGAACACGGTGTCCAGGTGCATCATGGCGCGGTTGTTCGGGATGTTGAACGCCAGGATGGTGTCGACCGGGGAGGTGGGATCGTTGAAGATGTTGTGGGCGATGCCGTCGATGGCGTCGGGCTCGGTGCGCTGGGAGATGCCGATGGCCAGCACGTGCTCGTTGATGTTGAGGATGTCGCCGCCCTCGATGTGGAAGGTGTTGTAGCGGCTGTAGTACTGCGGGGTGCCCTGGAAGTCCGGGTGGTAGTTGAAGATGTACTCGCCGTAGATGGTCTCACGGTTGCGGGTGACGGAGTACATGCGGTTTATGGAAACGCCGTTGCCGATCATCGCGAAGGGGTCGCGGGTGAAGTACAGGTTCGGCATCGGGGCGACGACCATCTTAGAGGCCTCGGACACCAGGTCGACCAGCGAGTTGGACTTGTCGGTGTGCAGCTCGGTGAGGTTGATGCCCTCCATGGTCTTCAGGACGAAGTCCTTGGCGTCGGGGTAGTTCTCCTGCATGTAATCGAAGATGATCTTGCGATAGCGCTCGGTCTTGATACCGGCCTCGTCGATCCACTGCAGCAGGAACTTCTCGCGCAGCTCGGAATCGGCGGCCAGAACCTCGGCAGTCAGGTCCTCCAAGTACACGACCTCCACGCCGTTGTCGCGCAGGGCCTGTGCGAAGGCGTCGTGCTCCTCCTGGGCAACCTTCAAGAACGGGATGTCGTCGAACAGCAGCTCCTCGAGCGTGTTCGGGGTGAGGTTCAGCAGCTCCTTGCCAGGACGGTGCAGCAGCACCTTCTTGAGTGGCTTGATCTCGCTTTTGACGTTCACGCCAGCCATTGCAAACCTTCTTTCGTCTCGTGGGATAAAGACTATCTTCGCCGCGCAAGCCTTCCGGCGCTTCTTGGCCTAACGCCTTGGGCTTGCACATGGGGCGTTTTCGGTGCCCCGTTCCGTTGACTCCACTTTGCAACCTTCACGTAAAATCCGGAAGGTCTAACACGGTTTTAACGATGGCCGTTTAGAGGTGGAACCGAGGACTAACGCAAGGGCAAACGTTCTAAACCCGCGATAAACCCCTGATGAGAAGCTTGTGGTATGGTTTGGGGAAAGGCTGGCGAATCGAGCCGACCCTTTGCGGTTTAGTTGACCTGCGCGCTTATCGTTTCTGTAAACAGGGTGGCGAATCATGGTTGAGTGTAAAATAGGTATTAAGAAGTAGGTACAATACCGAAGATTGCCTTGACCGGCTGTGGGAAGCTGGTGGCGAAGCGTTCTACGGAGGGGCCTGTGGAGCTTGTTCTGTTCTACTACACGCTGCTGATGCTGCTCGTATCCATTTTGGTGGCGGCCGTGTGCTTGTCCTCGTATCTGGTGTCGCGCAAGAAGACCATGCTGTTCTTGTCAATCGCCTTCGCGTTCTACTTCTTCGACATCTCCCTAGTGTTCCAGGACGAATTCATCGTTCGATCTTGCGGGGATGCACTCACATCGGGATATCTTGTCGTGCGCTCACTTGCTTCGGTGTTGACCGGAGGCGGGTTCGTTACCGCATTTTGGATTTTGCTTTGCGATTATCTAAACGAAATACGTCGCAGCATGTTCGTAGTGCCGCCGGCGATTTTCGCGATTGCCAGCGTTGCCATGCTGGTGATGATCCCCGATGGCGATCTGCAGCGTTTTTGGTTTTGGTCCATACGCCAGTTCTACATGTATTGGATTTTGCTGTACGCGGGGTATAGCTTCTTGCATCAGAAAGATGAGGCCGAGCGTGCCCGCATGTGGCGGCATCGAGCTTTGTATGCGGCGGCGTGGGCGATAGGCCTGCTTGTTTTAGCGGAGGATTACGCCACCTTCTTGGTGATGGAC
>CALEWN010000046.1 GCA_937925385.1 uncultured Senegalimassilia sp. | reverse complement strand
TGCTCGTTGCCGTCATCCTCACGGCGCTGGTGGTGGGCCATCCCACGCCCGAAACGTTCGCGCTGCTCATCGCCACCGTGCTCACGGGCTGCCTGGGCCTTATCGACGATGCTGAGAAGGTGGTCAAGGAGCGCAGCCTGGGTCTTACCCCGAAAGCCAAGCTGGTGGGCCAGTTCCTGATCTCCACGGCCTTCGGCCTGGTGGCCGTCAACGTGATGGGCATCGCCCCCACGATCGAGATCCCGTTCATCTACACGTTCGACCTGGGCGTGCTCACCACGCACTTCGGCGCCGTGGAGGTGCCGTGGCTCTACATCATCTTCGTGGACATCCTGCTCATGGGCATGTGCAACGCCGTGAACCTCACCGATGGCCTTGACGGCCTGGCCGCAGGCACGGTCATGATCGTCATGATCGTCATGGCCGCCATCGCATATCGCTCCGACATGCTCGACTCCGCCATCTTCGCTGCCGCGCTCGCCGGCGCCTGCGTGGGCTTTCTGTGGTTCAACTCGTTTCCCGCCGATATCTTCATGGGAGACACGGGCTCGCTTGCCCTTGGCATGGCGCTCGGCTGCCTTGCGGTGTTCACCAAGTCCGAGTTCATCGTGCTCATCATCGGTGGCCTGTTCGTGGCCGAGGCGCTGTCGGTCATGATCCAGGTGTTTTACTACAAGAAAACCCATAAGCGCATCTTCCTCATGGCCCCGCTTCATCATCATTTCGAGAAGAAGGGCTGGTCTGAGACGAAGGTCGTCGTGCGCTTCTGGATCGTTTCCGGCGTGCTGGCCGCGCTCGGCTTCGCCGTGTACTTCGCAGAGACTTTGATGGCGGTGGCATAGGCTATGGAGAATCAGAAGATGCTTGCAGGCAAGAAACACGCTCCCGAAAGCTTGGGCCGCGTCCTCGTGCTCGGCTTGGGCAAGTCCGGCCACGACGCCGTGGATTACCTTATGGCGCAGCTCGGGTCGCGCGTGACCAAGCTGGCCGTGTTCGGCGGGCAGCCCAATGCCGCTTCCGACGCCTACGCGCGCAAGGCCCGCGGCTGCGGCGCCATCGTGGAGTTCGGCGAGGGCGCGGTCGATCGCCTGGCCGAGTCCTGCGGCGGGCATTTCGAGCTGTGCATCGCAAGCCCGGGCATCTCCGAGTTCTCCGACCTGTACCGCTCGGCTGCTGCCGTCAGCGACGAGGTTATCAGCGAGGTCGAGCTCGCGTGGCGCGAGTCCGATGAATCCGGCACGTGGGTCGCCGTCACGGGCACCAACGGTAAAACCACCGTCACCGCTCTAACGAATCACCTGCTTCGCGCCGCGGGCATGGCAAGCTCCGCCGTCGGCAACATCGGTGACACGTGCATCTCCGCCGTGGCCGCCGGCAAAACCGACGTCTACGTGGCTGAGGTGTCGTCGTATCAGCTCGCATCCACGAAGCTGTTCGCGCCCAACGTGGCCGTGCTGCTCAACATCACGCCCGACCATCTGCATTGGCACCATACGCTGGAAAAATACGCTGCTGCGAAGATGAAGGTGCTCGACAACCTTTTCCAGGTCCCCGGCTCCGTTGCGGTTATGGACGCTTCCAACGACGTCGTGCGCGCCGAGGTTCGCCGTCTGCGCGGTATCGCCGGCGGCTGCGGTTTCGCCGTCGTGCCCATGGGCACGGCCGAGGGCCTGCAGGGCGACATGCGCGCCCGTTGCGGCTCCGACAACGCCGCGTTCATCAACGGCGAAGGCGTGCTCACCGTGGCCCTCGAAGGGCAGGAGCATGCCCTCATCAACGCCGATAGCCTGCTGATCAAGGGCGCGCACAACGCCGGCAACGCGCTTGCCGCCGCAGCGGCGGCCTTGGCTGCCGGCGCCTCCGATGAGGCCGTGCGCGAAGCGCTCGCCACGTTCAGCCCGCTCGAGCACCGCATCGAGCCCTGTGGCACCGTGCGCGGCGCCGAATGCTACAACGATTCGAAGGCCACCAACGTCGACGCCACGCTCAAGGCGCTGGCGGCGTTCCCGCATACCCGTCCCATCGTGCTGCTCGGCGGCGACGACAAGGGCACCGACCTGGCTGACCTGGTCGCGGCCGCCCACGCCCATACGCGCGCCGTGGTGTGCTTCGGCGCGGCGGGCGCTCGCTTCGCCCAGGCGTTCGAGGAGCGTCGGGAACAGGCGCCGGAAGGCTTCCAGCTGCTCACGGCGAAGAACATGGAATCCGCGTTCGACGTCGCCCTCGAACAGGCCAAGGCCGGGGAAGTGGTGCTGCTTTCGCCCGCCTGCGCATCGTTCGATGAGTTCCACTCCTTCGAGGAGCGCGGCGAGGTCTTCAAGAGGCTCGTGGCCGCTCGTGCGGCCAAGCTTGGCGCGTAAGGGCGGTTTTCCATGGCTTCCGCGCGCAATAGGCGCTCCGATGCAGAATCGGTCATCTGGCCCCAGGTGCTGCTTGTGGTGGCCGTCGTGGCCCTCACGCTCATCGGCTTCGTCATGATCTACTCGGCCTCGCAGGTCACCATCCTCTCCGAGGCCGCCACGAACTACTATGCCGACACCGAGGCGGGTCAGTACCTGCGCGATACTATTTCATATTCGGACTACATCGCACAGCAAAACCCTTCGGCGAAGCTCATCAGTCAGTTCATCTACTCTCTGGCCGGCATCGTCATCGCCGTGGCTATCTGGTTCATGCTCCCGCGCAGCGGTTGGAAGGGCGCTATCGTCAAAGGCTATTGGGGAGTATGCGTAGCGCTGCTCGTCATCACGTTCCTCTTCGGAGCCGCCGCTCTCGGTGCCCAGCGCTGGATCGTCATCGGCCCCTTTTCGCTGCAGCCCTCCGAGTTCGCCAAGATAGCCATCGTGCTCATGGCCGCCAACCTCATGGACGACCTCAACGAAGGCGCCAAGTTCAACGCCACCATGATCAGAGCGGCCATATACGTGGTCGCTCCCACGTTGTTCCTGCTGTTCACGCAGTCTGACCTGGGAACCACCATCATCATCTTCGTGGGCGTGTACGCGGTGCTATGGTTCGGCGGCGCCCCTGCGAAGCTCATGCTCGCCATCGCCGGCGCGGCCGTCGTCGCCATCATCGCCATCGTCTTGTTCGGCTCGGGCTATCGCCAGGACCGCTTCGTGGTGTACAACCCTTGGAATGATGGCGAAGGCGGCAGGGGCAACGGCTATCAGACCATCCACTCCTTCTACGCGTTCGCCGAAGGAGGCCTGTTCGGCGTGGGCCTGGGCAATTCCAGCGAGAAGTACGACTACCTTCCCGAATCTGAGACTGACTTCGTCTTCTCCATCATCGGCGAGGAGTTCGGCATGCTCGGCGCCCTTGTGGTCATCGCGCTGTTCTGCTGCATCTTGTTCGCCGGCATGCGCATCGCCCGTGCCGCGGCCACGCCCAACGAGCGCATCGTGGCGGGCAGCGTCACCATCATGCTCGTGTTCCAGGCGTTTCTGAACATGGGCTGCGTCATCGGCCTCGTGCCCACCACGGGCAAGCCCCTGCCGTTCGTGTCCGCAGGCGGCTCGTCGTTGATCGCGTCGCTCATGATGGTCGGCATCATATTGGCGGTTTCCCGAAACGCCGATGCCACCACCGTTTACGATCGACGTCGCGCGAACCTGCGCGTCGTGCGCGCGGTCGACGACGACGCCCGCGGCTCCCGCGACGTACCGCGCGGCCGCGGCCGTGCCGATTCGCGCACGCGCGCCCCGCAAAGCGCGCGGCGCCGTGAAACGCATTCTTCATCCCGGAGGTGACATCATGCGCATAGTCCTTTCCGGCGGCGGTACCGCCGGCCATATCAATCCGGCCCTCGCGCTTGCCGACGTGCTGCGCGAGCGCGGGCATGAGGTGCTGTTCGCCGGCACGCCCGGCGGCATCGAGTCGCGCCTCGTCCCCGCTGCGGGCATCCCGTACCAGGCCTTCGAGGCCGCCGGCTTCAACCGCAATCATCCGCTCACGCTGCCGAAGGCGATCATGAAGATCCAGCGCTCCACGAAGCTGGCGCGCAAATGGTTCACCGAGGTCCATCCCGACTGCGTGGTGGGCTTTGGCGGCTACGTCTGCATCCCGGTCGCCCGCGCCGCCGAGCAGCGTGGCATCCCCGTGGTGGTCCACGAGCAGAACTCGGTCATGGGCATGGCGAACAAGTACCTGGCCCGTCAAGCCCGCGCCGTGTGCCTGACCTACGAGCATGCCGCCCAAGCGCTTTCCGATAAAAGCAAGGTGGTGCTCACCGGCAATCCGGTACGCGCAAGCGTGTTCGCCGCAACGCGCGCCGAGGGCCGTGCCGCTTTCGGCGTCCCCGAGGATGCGCGCATGTTGCTCGTCACCGGAGGAAGCCTGGGCGCGCGCCATCTCAACGCGGCCATCGTGCAGCGCAAGGACATGCTGCTTGGTTATCCCGACTTGCATATCGTGCACGTTACGGGCCCGAAGGAGCTCGATAGCGTCGCCGAGCAGCTTTCCCTGACCGACGAGCGGGCCAAGCGCTGGCACCTCATGGGCTACACCGACCAGATGGGCCTTGCCATGGCCGCCGCCGACGCCATCGTCAGCCGCGCGGGCGCCACGTCGCTCGCCGAGATCTCGGCGCGTCATATCCCGGCGCTGCTCGTGCCGTTCCCGTACGCCACCGAAGATCACCAGACCATGAACGCGCGCGCATGCGTCGAGGCCGGCGCGGCGTTCCTCGTCGCCGACGCCGACGTCGAGGACGGGCAGTTCACCGACTACCTCAAAACCCTCATCGAGGACGAAGGCTCCCGCCAGCGCATGTCGGCAGCGGCTGCCGCCGCGAAGACCCGCGATGCGGCGGGGTTGCTCGCTGATGTAGTCCTTAAGGCGTGCGAATCCAAGTCGGCGCAATAGGGTAAGATAATAGAGTTTGAGCAAGCACGGGCGGCCTTTGCGCCGCCCGTTTCCCGGGTGCGCCCGGGTTTCACATCATCGCGCCGCAAGCACCTAAGGCTTCGGCGCATAGGCTTCAGGAGGCAGGCAACATGAGCGAAGAGCGCATCAAGCAGGTGCACTTCATCGGCGTCGGCGGCGTGGGCATGAGCGGCATCGCCCGCGTGGCCCACGACCAGGGCATGCAGGTGTCGGGCTCCGATATCAAGGAAAGCCGCTACACCAAGCAGCTGCGCGAGGCCGGCATCACCGTGTTCATCGGCCAGAAGGCGGAAAACATCCCCGAGGGCGACCCGGTCGTCGTCATTTCCACGGCCATCCTCGAGAACAACCCCGAGCTGATCGAGGCGCGCCGTCGCGGCCTTGAGATCTGGCATCGCGCCCAGATGCTCGCGCATCTCGGCGTGGGCCTGGACACGCTCGCCGTTGCCGGTACGCACGGTAAGACCACCACGTCGTCCATGCTCGCCAGCGCGCTTGACGCGCTCGGCGCCGACCCCACCTTCCTCATCGGCGGCATCGTGCGCGCCTACGGCACCAACGCCCATTCCGGCACCGGCGCCCATTACGTGGTCGAGGCCGATGAGTCGGACAAGTCCTTCACGTACCTCTCGCCTAAGGCGGTGCTCGTCACCAACATCGAGGCCGATCACCTTGACCATTACAAGGACCTCGACGAGATCTACGACAAGTTCCACGACTTCATGGGCCTCGTTCCCGAAGACGGCGTCATCGTGGCGTGCGGCGAAGAGCCCCATGTGGTCGAGATCGCCCGTTCCGAGGGCCGTCGTATGTATACGTACGGTTTCAACCAGGGTTGCGATGTGCGCATCACCTCCTACGAGCCCCACGGCATCGGCAGCCGCTATGCGGCCGTCATGCCCGACGGAACGCAGGTCGAGGGAACCATCAAGCAGAATCCGGGCCGTCACAACGTCCTGAACGCCACAGGCGTCATCACGCTGCTGTGGGCGCTCGGTTTCGATGCCGCGAAGGTTGCTCAGGCGCTTTCGGGCTTCGCCGGCGTCCGCCGTCGCTTCGATCTGGTCGGCGAAGTGGGCGGCGTCACCGTCGTCGACGATTACGCGCATCATCCCACCGAAATCGCCGCCACCATCTCCGCGGCAGCGGGCCTTGGCTACAAGCATGTCCACGTGCTTTTCCAGCCTCATCGCTACTCCCGTGCGCCCCTGTTCACCCAGGTGCTCCACGACGAGTTCGGCGCCGCCTTCGACAAGGCCGACAGCGTCACGTTCATGGACGTGTACCCGGCAGGCGAGGCGCCGGTGCCCGGCGTCTCCGGCAAGACGTTCCTCAACGTCGTGCTCGAGCACGAAGGCCATCCTCGGGCGGATTTCGTGGCCCATCGCGTCGACGTCGTCCCGCATCTCATGGAAAAGCTCCAGCCGGGCGATCTTGTCATCACCATGGGCGCCGGCGATGTCACGGCCATGGGCCCGCAGATCATCGACGCGCTCCTCAAGGCGCGAGGCTAGGCAGCCATGAGCGCGCGTCACGCATGCTCGCCGCTTGAGGCGCTGCTCGTCGACAGCGCCTTCGATGCCGACGTCTATCCCGACGAGCCTATGCGCCGCCATACCATGTACCGCATCGGCGGGCCTGCGCGCTTCTATGTGCAGGTCGGATCCATCGGCGCGCTCAAGCGTCTGGTGGGCGCCTGTCAAGAATGCCGCGTCCCGTGGGTGGCGGTCGGCCGCGGCTCGAACCTGCTCGTCTCCGACGAGGGGTTCCCGGGTGTCGTCATCGCCCTCGGGCGCGATTTCCGCGCCTGCCGCTTCGACGAGCAAACCTGCAGCTTTATCGTGGGCGCGGGCGTGCCGCTGTCAAGCGTCGTGCAGGAGGCGTTTCGCCGCAGCCTCTCGGGTCTGGAGTTCGCGGTCGGCACGCCGGGCACCGTCGGAGGAGCCGTGCGCATGAACGCCGGCACCCGCGAGCAGGGGATAGCGGACAGGGTGGTCTCGGTCACCACGTTATCGCCGCAGGCGGGGCTCGTGCGTCGCGAGGCGGCGGATATTCGTTGGGGTTACCGCTCCAGCTCGTTTTCCCCTGACGAGGTCATCGTCGAGTGCGAGCTCGCGGTCAAGCCCGCCGACCCGTATCTGCTGCGCGGCAAGATGGAGGCGGCGCACACCCGCCGCAAGAAGACGCAGCCGCTCACGCTGCCAAGCTGCGGCAGCGTGTTCAAGAACCCCGAAGGCTACTCTGCGGGCCAGCTCATTGAGCAGGCGGGGCTCAAAGGGGCGCGCGTGGGCGGCGCGCAGATATCCGAGGTTCACGCGAACTTCATCGTGAACAGGGATAATGCAACCGCTCAGGACGTGTTGGAACTCATTAACATGGCAAGGTCGAAGGTATACGAGGCGTATGGCATCGAATTACAACCGGAAGTCCGCTTCCTCGGGTTCGCATAGGCGCTCTCAGGCGCCCCGCGGCGGGTCGCGCTCTCCGCGCGCCTCGCAGCGCCCATACAGCCCGGCGCCCGGCGCCCGGCTCACATCGGTGCGCGTTGGCGATCTGCCTCAAACCGACCACGGTGCGCGGGCGCGGCATACCTACCAGCGCTATCTGGTGCGCCTCGGGGCGCTCGCTGCTGCCATAGCGGCGCTCGCCATCGCCGCGGTCATCGTGTACAACTCCAGCCTGTTCGCCATCGAAAGCGTTTCGGTTTCGGGTGCCGATCACCTTACCGCCTCCGACATGCAGCAGCTTGCCGGCGTGCCCGCCGGCACCACGCTTCTGCGCGTGGACGCCGCGGGCATCAAGGAGAACCTGAAAAAGGACGCATGGGTCGCCGATGCGAAGATCAAGCGCGTGTTCCCCAACACCCTGCAGATCGATATCACCGAACGCACTATCACGGCGGTGGTGGAGGTTCCCAACGAGAACGCGCAGAACTCCACGCAGTGGGCCATCGCATCGGACGGCATGTGGCTCATGCCCATTCCCGATCGCGATTCCGAGGCGGGGCGCCGCACCAACTCGAAGGTGTACGAGGACGCCGACTCGGTGCTGCACATCACCGACGTGCCCTATGGCACCAAGCCCGCCGTCGGATCGTACTGCACCGACGCCAACGTTAACAACGCGCTCGCCATCGTGGCGGGTATGACCACCGAGCTCGCCGATCGCGTCACCTCGGTGAAGGCCACCGAGACCGCGTCAACCACGCTCACCATCAAAGACGGCCCCGACATCGTCTTCGGCACGGCGGATAACATCCGCGAGAAGGAGAGGGTCTGCCTGCAGATCATCAAGGAGCATCCCGAGGGCGTCACGTACATCAACGTGCGCACGCCCGACAGGCCGACCTGGCGATCGTTATAGCCCCAAGCGGCCCGTGCGCGCAGGCGTGCGGGCCGTTTTGATATGTGCATGTGGTTGCCGTTGGGTGGCGAAGCGTTGCAAACCCACCCTCTTTGTGTAAAATAATCCCACGTGAATACAACCACGAGTGTGTGAAACGCAGCTCAAAGCAAGCGTAATAGTGTGGAGGAATACAATGCCAAACAATACGGGCGAGCATCTGGCGGTCATCAAGGTCGTCGGCGTCGGCGGCGGCGGCACCAATGCCGTGAACCGCATGGTCGAGGCGGGCGTCAAGGGCGTGGAGTTCATTGCCGTCAACACCGACCGTCAGGCCCTTCTGATGTCGGATGCCGATAAGACCATCCACATCGGCGAGGAGCTCACGCGCGGCCTGGGCGCCGGCGCGAACCCCGAGGTCGGCTGCCAGGCCGCCGAGGAGTCCCGTGCGGAGATTCGCGAGGCGCTGGCCGAGGCCGACATGGTCTTCGTCACCGCAGGCGAGGGTGGTGGCACCGGCACCGGCGCCGCTCCCATCATCGCCGAGATCGCTCGTGAGGAAATCGGCGCGCTGACGGTGGGCATCGTCACCAAGCCGTTCTCCTTCGAGGGCCGCACCCGCCGTAACCAGGCGGAGCAGGGCATCGATCTGCTGTCCCAGAAGGTGGACACGCTCATCGTCATCCCCAACGACCGTCTGCTCGAGATCGTCGATAAGAAAACCAGCATGCTCGACGCGTTCCGCATCGCCGACGACACGCTGCGCCAGGGCATCCAGGGCGTTACCGACCTGATCACCATCCCGGGTCTGATCAACCTCGACTTCGCCGACATCCGCACCGTCATGAAGGACGCCGGCACCGCCATGATGGGCATTGGCCTGTCCTCCGGTGAGAACCGCGCGCTCGACGCCGCTCAGCAGGCCACGAACTCCAACCTGCTGGAAGCCTCCATCGCCGGCGCCTCCCGCGTGCTGTTCTCCATCTCCGGCGGTCCCGACCTCACGCTTACCGAGGTAGACGAGGCGGCTCGCACCGTCGAGGCCTGCGCCGATGAGAACGCCAACATCATCTATGGCCAGATCATCGACGAGAGCATGGGCGACAGCGTGCGCATCACCGTCATCGCAACCGGCTTCAAAGTCAATGCGCCCCAGCAGTCCGCCATGGACTTCAACCGCAAGGACCTGTTCGCCTCCACGGCGGCCCCCGAGCCGGCTCCGGCGCCTCAGCCGTCCACGTATTCCACGCTCACCAGCACGCCTGGCCGCTTCGCCGATGAGGATTACATCCCCGATTTTCTGAAGCGCCAGCGCTAAGGAGTCATAGCTTTGCATACCGTGTGCGAAACCTTACCTGCACCGACACTCGACGCGCGCCCCTGCGGCGCGCGTCGCATTTCCATGCTCACCGATGATGCGCTGCTCCAGGCGTGCGGCGTCCGCATCGCCTTCACCGGGCGCGATGGGGGAGCAAGCCAGGGGCCGTTCGCCTCGCTGAACCTTGGTGCCCACGTGCAGGACAACCTCGATCATGTCATGGAAAACCGCCGCCTTGCCATGCAGGCGCTCGACGGCGAAGACGTTCCGGTCGTCGTGCCCAACCAGGTGCATGGTACGGAAATCGTCTGCATCGGCTCGTGCGATGCCGCCAGCGTCGTGGCGGCCCAGCAACGTGCGCAGGCCGCCGCCGATGCCCTCGTGGTCACCGCGCCCAACGTTGCGGCCATGTTGTGCTTCGCCGATTGCACGCCCGTCATCGCGGTGTCGCCCACGGGGCGGTTCGCCGTTGCCCATGCGGGCTGGCGCGGGGTTGTCGGCAAGATCACGGCTTCCTGCGTCGAGCGCCTAGCACGTGAAGATGGCGCTAAAACCCCTTATCAGCAGCGCGAATTCGCAGCCGGTTACAACATCTACGTCGGCCCGCACATCCACGATTGCTGTTTCGAAGTGGGGGCCGAGGTGGAGCAGCGCTTCGCCGAGTTGTTCGGCCCAGGCTGCGTTCGCCCGTCGCGCCATGTCAGCATGCTCGATGCGCTGCGCGTGCAGCTTGCGGCTGCAGGCGTCGATCCTGCCCGCATCTGCGATGCGGGCATCTGCACGCAATGCCATCCGCAGCAGTACTTCTCCTATCGGGCGTCCGGCGGCACGTGCGGCCGCCATGGCGCCATCGCGTTTCGAAAGGAAGCATAGCCATGCCATTCGCTCAACATTATCAGGAAACGCTTGAAGAGCTCTCCCGCGTGTGCGCCTCGTGCGGGCGCGACCCGCGCGAGGTGAAGGTCATCGCCGTCTCGAAGACGGTCGATGCGCCCGCCATCTCCGCGGCCATCGCTGCCGGCGCCCATGATTTCGGCGAGAACCGTCCCGACGTGCTTGCCGCAAAGGTGGCCGAGCTGCCGCAGCAAACCTGGCATTTCATCGGCAACGTCCAGTCGCGCAAGATCCCCGAGATCGTCGCCTGCGCGACGCTTGTCCACTCCGTGTGCAAAGAGGAGCACTTCGCCAAGTTCGACCAAGCGGCCGAGCGCCTTGGCAAGGTTCAGGACATCCTGCTCGAGGTCAACGTGTCGGGCGAGGAAAGCAAAAGCGGTTTCACCCCTGACCAGGCGCTCCATGCGCTTCAGCTCGCCGAAACGTTCCCCCATATCGCCGTCCGCGGCCTCATGACCATGGCGCCGCAGGGAAACCTCGATGTGGCGCGCGAATGCTTCGAAGGCCTGGCGGCTCTGCGCGACACGCTGCGCAGCCAGCTTCCCTCCGAGCAGGCCGCGATCTTCAATGAACTTTCCATGGGCATGAGCGAGGACTGGCGCGAGGCCGTTTGCGCGGGTGCTACCATGGTGCGGATAGGCCGAGCTCTGTTCAGCGACTCCTTCGAGTCCGTTCAGGCATAAGGCTCGCGTCCGCAATACCGAACATGCAGCGGCGGCGTCGACCGCCGTCCCAAAGAAACGAAGCAGGAGAGCGGTATGGCAATGCCCAAGTTCAACAAGCCCGAAGGCATGCTCGACAGCATCAAGTCCAAGCTCGGGTTCTCCGATGGCGGCGATTACTACGATCGCGGCCGCAGGGATTATGACGACTACGATTCCGGCGACTACGATGACTATGATGATGACTATGATGAGGACGACGCTGCCCCCAGCTCGAACTACGATCCGTACGATTCGGTCACCACGCGCCCTGCGCGCGGCAACCATGCCCGTCCCTCGGTCGGCTCGGGCGGGTATCGTCCGGCCAAGCTCGTCTCCATCGACGATGTGCGCGCGCATACCACCGTGCCGGACAGCTTGAACCGCGATCCGTTGCCCCCGCGCAAGGTCAGCTCCCCGTCGTTCGGCAACCGCACCATGGTCGACCCCGCGTTCACCGCTCCGGCGAACACCCCCAACGCCAGGGCCGCGGCAGCTGCCAGCCAGGAGCGTTCGGAAAGCCTGAACGCCCTGTTCAGCACCACTGCCGCCGAGGCTGCCGAATCCAGCGCGGCTCCGGCGGCCCAAACGGCCGCGAAGCCCATCGAGGGCGCGTTCACGGCGGCCGCCAAGGCGGCTTCCGCTGCTTCCTCGTTCGACCCGTACAAGGCCTACGAGGGCACCGCAACGGGCACGCACAACCCCACGCGCTCGGTCACCATCGTCAAGCCGGCCAGCTACGGCGAGTGCGAGAAGGTCGCAAAGGCCCTCAAAGCCGGCGACGCCGTGGTGCTTGCGCTTAAGGAAACCCCCGATGCGCTGGCAAAGCGCGTCCTCGATTTCTCGTTCGGCGTTTCGAGCGCCCTCGACGCCAGCGTCGACTGCATCGCGGACAAGGTGTTCGTCATCGCGCGCGGGGCAGCTCTCAGCGAGGCAGAGCGTGCAAGCCTCCGTTCGCAGGGCATCCTGTAATCTTCAAATACCGAAACCTATCCCCGGGCTTGGCGCCCGGGGGCGCTAGCAAGGAGCGAAACAGCCCGCATGCTCAGTTTGAAGTACCTTATCGTGTCGCTTTCCGATGCGTACAGCATGATCATCTTCGTATACGTCATGCTGTCATGGTTCCCGACCGATCGGGGCATCCTCGCAGACATCAACAACGTGCTCGCACGCATATGCGATCCGTATTTGAACCTGTTCAAGCGCCTGATCCCCCCTATTGGAGGTATGGTGGACGTAACGCCCATCGTCGCGCTGCTTGTACTACAATTCGGTGTACGTTTGTTGGTAAACTTGTTCTAGGTGCGCACCTGCGCATTCCCGCACGTCAGATGAAGGGATACAAAGATGGCTATCACCTCTGCTGAAATCCATAACCAAAGCTTCTCCATCGATCGCAAGGGCTATGACGTCGACGAGGTCGATGTCTTCCTCGAGCATGTCGCCGATGAGATCGACGGCCTGAATCAGCAGATCGCCTCGCTGCAAAGCCAGGTCAGCGAGGATACGTTCGCCGGCTTCGACCGCCCCGCCACCTTCGAGGACGAGGCGTTCGACGAGCCCGAGCCCGAGCCCGTCGTCGAGCAGGAAGACCAGTTCGCAGCTTCCGTCGACCCGGCCATTCTGGCCGAAAAGGATGCCGCTATCGCCGAGCGCGACGCCCGCATCGCCGAGCTTGAGAAGCAGCTCGAGTCCAAGAAGGCCGACGGCAACGCCATCGCCCAGGCGCTCATCATCGCCCAGCGCTCCGCCGACGAGATTCTGGCCAACGCCAAGGCCGATGCTGCCGCCACGATCAAGGACGCCGAGGACGAGTCCGACCGCATCCTCGATAAGGCCGAGAACGATCGCCAGAAGGTCATCGACGCCATCCACAAACTCGAGAACGATCGCGAGGAGGCGCGCGAGGATTATCGCGACCTGCTCAACGACTTCATCACCGATGCCACTCGCAAGCTTGCCGAAATCGGCGAGAAAGCCCCGAAGGCCGCTGGCGCGCTTACGTCCGGCCAGCACGGCCGCTATGCCACGCACGTTGATTCCGAGCCCGTCGTGAAGGAGGCCGCCGCAACCGCGCCGCAGGCTCCGCTCACCGTCGACGGCTCCGACGCCTATGACGACGCGCCCGCAATCCCGGCTGCCGTTCCGGCTGCTGCCGTAACCGCTGCATCGCCCGCGGTCACCGGTTCGGTCGCTCCCGTGGCTTCCAGCGTTGAGAAGGACTTCTCCGGCTTCGGCGACGCCGCCGACGATTTCGAGATCGACGATCTTGACTAGCTCGCAGCAGGAAACGTCTGCGGATTTGCCGAGCGGTGAACTTCCGGTCGTCTAGTTTGACCGCTAGGCCGTTCGCCCTTATGGAGCGCATTCGTGCAATGCATGCGATGAAATGGGGATCGAGCATAAGCTCGGTCCCCATTTTCGGTATATAAGAAGAAGTGGCGGAATATAAGGTCGAATACACTTCCGCAAATCGGCGTCGCAGCGCGTTGGCAGGGGGTTTGCCGTGAAACAAAAAAGCTCCCGAACGGGAGCCTTTTGAAAACCGCGAGCGAGTCGATAAGCCGGGTTCTGTCGTTGGACGACCATTTATCTCGAACGCGTGTCACCGCGCGTCTCAAGCACGCAACCCGAATGCACGGAAGGGCGGCCGTATGGCACTCCTATTTGCGCTTGCTCCAGATGGGGTTTTCCAAGCCACGTTGTTACCAACGCGCTGGTGCGCTCTTACCGCACCGTTTCAGCTTTTCTCCCGCTTGCACGGGGGAGTTTACTTTTCTGTGGCACTTTCCGTCGGGTCGCCCCGCCCAGCCGTTAGCTGGCATCTTGCCCTTTGGAGCCCGGACTTTCCTCACGCCGCTCAAGGCGGCGCGCGATCGTCTGGCCCGCTCGCAGTGTGGTATTCTACCATATCGGAACCGAAACAAGGAGCATCATGACAACCTGTGCATTGGTTGGCGCCACATATTTCAACGAACAAGATTTCATGGCACGCTACAACGAGGGCTTTTTCGACTTCGTCATCGCCGTCGACGGCGGTTTTGCCCCGCTCGATCGGCTCGGCGTTGCGCCCGACATGGCCGTCGGCGATTTCGACTCCCTTGGATACGTTCCTCGCGCGAAGCGGGTCTCGCGCCATCCTGTGAACAAGGATGCCTCTGATATGGAGCTCGCTCTCCAAAGGGTCGCGAACTACCATCATTCCGATATCTACGTATATGGCGGCATCGGCGGCAGGCTCGACCATACGCTGGCCAACCTGCAGCTGTTCGCCGCGTATTCGGAGCGCGGGTTCTACGTCACCGGCATCGCCGATGGTTTCGCCATCCGATGCGTCACCGGCCCTGACGTGTTCACTCTGCCTGACAACGTGGAGAAAGGCACCGTTTCGGTCTTCGCCGCAAACGATCGCGCCGAGGGCGTTATCGAGCGGGGCTTGGAGTATTCGCTTGATGATGAGCCCCTCACCAACCGAACCAGCCTCGGGCTTTCCAACGAGCTTATCGGCCAGGAGGCCACCATCGCCGTGGAGTCGGGCACGCTTTATGTCTTTTATCCTTTGCCTTGGGTAACTCCTGACCAGCCAGGGATATAATAACGGCCGCAACAACCGTATATCGGGGGAGCTTGCTAGCGCTGCGCGCCGGGCAGGCTGAGAGGAGGCCCCGTACAAGCCTCGACCCGCCGAACCTGCATGGGTAATGCCAACGAAGGGAGCATCTATGGGTAACGAATCCTCGAATCTCATCACGCAAATCGATTTCGCCCGCGCAGGGCAGATTACGCCCGCCATGCGCGTGGTCGCCGAGAAAGAAGGCCGCAGCCCGGAGTTCATCCGCGAAGGCGTTGCCGCCGGCCGCATCGCCATCCCGGCAAACATCCATCATGCGTCGCTGTCGCCCGAAGGCGTTGGCGAGGGCCTGCGCACCAAGGTCAACGTCAACCTGGGCATCTCCGGCGACCTTGCCGACGAATCCGTTGAATGGCAGAAGGTCGATACGGCCATCGAGCTTGGTGCCGAGGCCATCATGGACCTTTCCAACAGCGGCAAAACCCAGGCGTTCCGCACCAAGCTCATTGAGAAGTCGCCGGCCATGATCGGCACCGTGCCCATGTACGACGCCATCGGCTATCTGGAGAAGGCCCTTATCGCCATCAAGGCGGAGGACTTCCTCGACGTGGTGCGCCGCCATGCCGAGGACGGCGTCGACTTCGTCACCATCCACGCCGGCATGAACCGCCGCACCATCGAGTCGTTTAAGGAAACCGGCCGACTCATGAACATCGTCAGCCGCGGCGGATCGCTCATCTTCGCCTGGATGGAGGCCACCGGCAACGAGAACCCGTTCTATGAGCACTATGACGAGGTCCTCGAGATCCTGCACGCCCACGACGTGACCATCTCCATCGGCGACGCCATGCGCCCGGGTTGCACCTACGATGCAACCGACGCCGGGCAGATCGCCGAGCTCATCGAGATCGGCAAGCTCACCAAGCGCGCCTGGGACGCCGGCGTGCAGGTCATGGTGGAGGGTCCC
The DNA here is from genome assembly GCA_937925385.1 of uncultured Senegalimassilia sp. Classification (GTDB taxonomy): domain Bacteria; phylum Actinomycetota; class Coriobacteriia; order Coriobacteriales; family Eggerthellaceae; genus Senegalimassilia. The sequence goes on along the minus strand of CALEWN010000046.1, from coordinate 3,383 downwards.
GGTCATATGGCGCTCAACGAGATCGAGGCGAACATGCGCCTCGAGAAGCGCCTGTGCCACAACGCGCCGTTCTACGTGCTCGGCCCCCTCGTAACCGATATCGCCCCGGGCTATGATCACATCACCGCTGCTATCGGCGGCGCCGTGGCGGCATCCTCGGGTGCCGACTTCCTGTGCTACGTCACCCCTGCCGAGCATCTGCGCCTGCCCGATGCCCAGGATGTGCGCGATGGCCTGGTGGCCACGAAGATAGCCGCGCATGCCGCCGACATCGCCAAGGGCATCCCCGGCGCGCGCGACCGCGACAACCGCATGAGCGATGCTCGCCGTCGTATGGATAGGCAAGACCAGTTCAGCCTGGCCATCGACCCGGTTCGTCCGCGCAAGGTCTTCGAAAGCGCCCCGCCGAGCAACGAGGGAACCTGCACCATGTGCGGCAAGATGTGCGCGGTGCGCACCGTCAACACCATCATGGACGGCCTCGTCATCGACCTCGACAACGAGTAAACCGGTAGCGCTGAGCGTCAAAGGGAGGTATCCGATGAAAACAGTGCTCAGCATTGCCGGCTCCGATTCAAGCGGAGGAGCCGGCATCCAGGCCGACATCAAAACCATAGCATCGTACGGTCTTTACGCGGAAACGGTCATCACCGCCATTACCGCGCAAAACACCTGCGGCGTTCGCGCTGTGCAGGACATCTCGCCAGAGGTGGTCGGGGCGCAGATCGATGCGGTGTTCGAGGATATCCGCCCCGATGCGGTGAAGATAGGCATGGTGTCCTCCGCCCAGATCATCAACGTCATCGCAGAGCGCCTGCGTTTCCATCAGGCGCGCAACGTGGTGGTCGACCCGGTCATGGTGGCCACCAGCGGTTCGCGTCTTATCGAGCAGCAGGCGGTTGATGCTTTGGTTTCGAACCTGGTGCCTTTGGCAGACGTCATCACCCCGAACATGCCCGAGGCGGAGGTGCTGTGCGGATCCCCCGTCATCGATGACGACGGCATGATGCAGGCGGCGAAGCTTCTTTCGGGGAAAACCAATGGTGCCGTGCTCGTCAAAGGCGGTCATCTTGCCGATACCGCCGACGATCTGCTCGTTCTGCCCGATGGTCGCCATGCCTGGCTGAGGGCGAAGCGCATCGTCACAAGCAACACCCATGGAACCGGCTGCACGCTCTCCAGCTCCATCGCAAGCGGCTTGGCGCAGGGAAACGGCATCGAGCAGGCGGTTCGCCGTGCGAAGGGCTTCGTGCGAGGCGCTCTGTCCACCGGTCTCGATCTTGGGCAGGGCAGCGGGCCTCTCGATCACATGTGGTGCCACGGCAAGCCGCACATGCCGTACAACGCCTAAACAGGTGTGCCTTCCGATGCCAAGCCCATGCCTATGGTCGCACCGAAGGCAATGGATCTCATGCGCTCACGGCCAGATGTCGGGCCCGCATCGCGCCCCGGCCAGCGTCGAAGGCGATAGGTCGCATGCTCTCGCGGCAGGTCAAGCGTCGTACCCGCATCGCGGCCCAGCTTGCGTCGAAGGGGATCGATCGCGTATCCTCGCGCCCGCTGCTGTCGAAATACGCAGGCCGGAAACAACGTCGAAGGCAGTCGATCGCCGGCCTTCGCTTGCCGGTGGTTGTCCGGCGCAGTCGGCGATGGACGCGCACAGCACAGCGTCTCATCGCTGCTCTGCTGGCATTAAATCGCTCCAAACGCAAAGCGCCCCAAGAGGCTTGCCGAGCTCCCTTCCTTTTCGCGGAAACACAGAAACGGAAGGGGGCTTACTGGCCATCTTGGGGCGCTTTTGGTCTTTCTAGGCCTCGAACACGCAGCGTCCGCCCATCCAGGTGGCGGTAACGTGCGCATCTAAGATCTCATCGTCGGCGCATGTCAGCAAGTCGGTGTCGAGCACCGCCACGTCCGCCAGCTTGCCTGTTGCCAGTACGCCCGCTTCGCCGTTGCGCTGGGCTGCGGCGTCGCTTCCTGCGGTGTATGCGCGAATGGCCTCTGCACGGCTGATAAGCTGCTCAGGTCGCCAGCCGCCTTCGGGTGCGCGCGTCTGCGGGTCGCGGCGCGTGGCGGCGCTGTAGAGCACGCCCATGGAGTTCACGTCCACCACCGGCGAGTCCGTGCCGAATGCCAGCGTCTCGCCCTCGTCAAGCATGGTCCTGAACGGCCACATCAGCTTCACGCGGTCGTCTCCCAGGTCGCGCTCGGGGCCGCCCGGGTCAAGCGTCATATGCGGCGGCTGCACCGCGGCAATCACATCGAGCTCTGCCAGGCGCTCCACATCGCCGGGCAGGAAGTTCTCCAAATGCTCAAGGCAGTTATGGCGTCCTTCGGGAAGCGGGCCGAATTGCGCACGGGCATCCTCGAAGATGTTCAGCGCCTCATGGATTGCCGCATCGCCGATGGTGTGGATGCGCACGGGGTAGCCCTTCTCGGCGGCTTTCATCACCAGAGCGCGCATCTTATCGGGCTCGATGGTCGGCCTGCCACAGTCGTCCTCGCATCGGGCGTTGCTATAAGGCTCGGTCACCCACGCGGTATGCTGGCTGGAGACGCCATCGAAGAACTGCTTGAAGCCGGCGCAGCGCAGCACGGGGCCCGTATAACGCTTAGACATCGCGTCGAACCTGCTCATATCCTCAAGCAGGGTGGGGAAGAGGTTCACGCGGCACGTCAGCTCGTCGGAGTCCAGCAGGCGCGCATGCACGTCATCTCGGATGAAGTCCAGGCCGGGGTTGGCCATCAGCGACATGTCGCAAACGCTCGTGATGCCGTTTTGCGCCAGCGTGCGCAAAAACCCGCGGTAAGCATCGGCGATCTCATCGTCGGAAAACGCGTTCATGATGCGCGGCATCAGCTCCATGGCGGCCGCTTCGCGCACGATGCCCGTCAGCTCGCCATCGGCATCCCTGTCGTAGCTTCCACCCGCAGGAGGCACGCTATCGCGATCAATCCCCAGTTCGGCCAGCGCGCAGCTGTTGAGCCACAATGTGTGCGCATCGCCTGAGTACAGCGCCACGGGGCGGTTGGGGAAGGCGTCGTCAAGCGAGTGCTTCGACGGCAGCACCGGCGGGTCCCATCGATACTCGCGCCAGCCCTGTGCCAGCAGCCACCCCTCAGGGCGGCCCTGTGCGAAACGCTTCATGCGCTCGACGCAATCGGCCTCGTTTTCGCCCAGGAAGTTCGTGGCAAGCGGGGAAGAGTACACCGCGGAATGGAAGAAATGCACGTGCGAGTCGTGAAAGCCGGGGGCGATGAAGGCGTCGCCGTAATCGATCACCTCGGGCTCGGCGCTTCCGTCGGCTTCATGGGCAAACGCAAGCGCGTCCTCCTTCGTTCCGACGAACGTGATCTTATCCCCGGAAACGGCGATGGCAAGC
>CALEWN010000045.1 GCA_937925385.1 uncultured Senegalimassilia sp. | reverse complement strand
AAGAACTGGAAGCATGCATGTCCGATCTTCAGTACATCAAGGTGAAGATGGCGTACGAATCGGGCAGAGAAAGGAACGAAGACGTCAAGGAGTTCATATCCAAGACGTATCTGATGGATCTGCTCGATCAGATTCAAACCTACGAGCAGTTCGTCCTGTACTGCCGCTACGCGGAAAGTCTAGTTGCGTACTTTAAATTCTACGAAGGCAGGGAGTAGCAAGATGGCGTATACGAAAATCAAGATCACGGGCATTATCGAAGTGAAAACCGGCCTCCATATCGGCGGCGACGACTCGTTCAGCGCAATCGGCTCTGTTGATTCGCCTGTGGTTCGCGATCCCCTTACGCGTGACCCGATCATTCCCGGCTCCACGCTCAAGGGCAAGATGCGCTCGCTGTTGGCGCGCGAGTTTGGGACGACTCCGCTTGCCGGCGTGCGTGGGTTCGAAAGCGATTGCGCGGAAATCAAGCGCCTGTTCGGGTCCAGCGAAAAAGGCAGCGATGCGGCGGGAACGGGGATGCAGATGTCGCGTCTGCAGTTCAGCGATTGCTTCTTGGCGAATAAGAAGGCGCTGCCGCAAATCTTCGAGAATAAGTTTGAGAACACCATCGATCGCCTGACGTCGGTTGCCAATCCGCGACAGATCGAGCGTGTGGTGCGCGGTTCCGAATTCTCCTTCGAGCTGATTTACAACGTTGAGAGCCTCGATGAGGTGAAGGAAGATTTCGAGAACATCGCGAAGGCCATCGACCTGCTGGAAAACGATTATCTGGGCGGCGGCGGTTCTCGCGGTAACGGGCGCGTTCTGTTCAAGGACCTGGCTACCGAAGTGGTTACCGGAGACAAAACGCTCGATGTGCCAGAGTTAAGGTAAGCATATGGCCACGCGAATGGTGAAGCTGACGTTCCAGGCTCCCGTGCATTTCGGAGATGGGCGTCTTTCGGATGGCGAATACACATGCGATGCCGCAACGCTGTTCAGCGCGTTGTTTATCGAGGCGCTGAAGGCTGGCTGCGCCGATGAGCTGCTTGCTGCCGCGAAATCAGGCGATTTTTCGATCAGCGATGCTTTTCCCTATATCGGAGAGCGCCTGTATATCCCCAAGCCTATGGCATGCGTTTCCGAGCGCGCCGCTAGCAGCGCGGAGTCAGGCGATTCGCGTGCTCGAAAGGCGAACAAGGCGCTGAAATACATTCCGGCAGACAAGTTAGGCGACTTTTTGAGCGGATCGTTTGACTTCGTCGGCGAACTTGAGCGATTTAATAATGGTGTTTCCTTTTTGCGCACGAAGGTGAATCTGACGCGCAGCACTAGCGAAGATGCCGAACCGTATCATGTTGGCGGTTACCGATTTGCACCGGAGTGTGGACTGTTCTTTCTTGTTGGCGGTACGTATGACGTGCGGCCGCTGATGGAGCAGCTGAGCTATTCGGGAATCGGTGGAAAACGGAGCAGCGGGTATGGACGGTTTACGTTCGAAGTTCGCGAGGACGCCCCGTTGCACCTGGTTGATGGATCAAGCTTTGGTGAACGGGCGATGTTGCTGACAAGCGCGCTTCCGCGAGAAGCTGAATTGACCGACTCTCTGCTTGAAGGCGCTAGGTATCACCTTGTGCGCAAGGGTGGGTTCGTGCAGTCGACAAGCCATGCTCCGACACCTCGAAAGAAGCGCAGCCTGTGTCTGTTTGCACCGGGATCGGTGTTTGAACGCTGCTTTGAGGGCGATGTGCTCGACGTGAATGCTACGCCGGGCGCGCATCCGGTGTATCGCTACGCGCGTGCGATGTGGATGGAGGTGTGATCATGGGCGTTCGCAAGCTTCGTCTTGACATCAAGGTTGCCGGTTTGGTGCACATCGGCAACGGGCAGCGCTATGGCAAAAGGGATTATTTTGTGCATGGCGGTGAAATCGCAGTGCTTGACGTGCGAAAGTTCGTTTCGCGCTTGACGCCTGATCAGGTGTCAAGGTATTGCGAGTTTCTTGGGAGTGCCTGTGACAGGTTTGGTTTGCAGGGGTTTTTGACCCGTAGGGAAAACGCCGACTTGTTGAAGGTCGCTCAGGGGTCGATTGCATATCGCATAGATTCGCCGATTGCCACCGCGCGGCGTGGTGCCATCCAGTACCACGACGTGTGGCAATTCATGAAAGATGCGCATGGGAACCCGTATATTCCCGGGTCAAGCATCAAGGGGATGCTGCGCACGGCCTTGCTGTTGAATATGGTGCTTGATGATGCCGGGCTGCGTGCCGCGGCTCGCGTCGATGAGCTGGCTACCTCGAAATCCGGCAGCGCGAACGCGGGCAAGGGTCTGAACAGGGCGGCATTTTGGAAGGAGCAGCCGAACCCTGGTGATCCCAGCGTCAAAAACGACATTATGCGGTATGTATCCGTCGCTGATTCCGAGCCGCTTTCCGTTGACAGCCTGGTGTTCGCCAAGAAGTACGACAAGTTCTCGAAGGACGATCCGGTCGACCACAAGCTGGACATGGGCAAGTTGACGCTCAAAGAGGGCAACGAGCTTGATGTGTATCGCGAGTGTCTTCGTCCGGGAACCACGGTTTCCATTGACGTTACGGTAGATGAGCGCATTGACGAATACTTCGCATCGCCCGTACTGGATGCCCAGGGGCTATCGCGCATCTTCCAAAGGGCGTTCGATTTCTATTCCGAGCGCTTCTTGAGCCACTTCGAAAGTGGTGAAGGGGAGGGCTCTTCCGCTTCGGGGGCGTCTGACGGCGGATGCCAGTACGTCATCACGGCTGGTCCGCTTGCGGGAATGCGATGCCCAAACAAAGCAGTGGGCGATACGGGCTTTTGCAATACGCATCAGGACAAAGCGGGCCAATGCGCGGCTAGCGCAGATGTGACTTGCTATCTTGGCGGCGGCGTCGACTTTATAAGCAAAACGGTTACGAACGCGTTGTTCGACGACGAGGCCGATGCCGTGCAGATGGTGTCGCGCATTCTGTATAACCAGTTTCCGACCAAGATCGATCGCAGCATTCACCCGACGCTTTATAGCGACGTGCAGCGTGCGGGCTTCAGCCCCAAATCGTTTGAGGCAAGGCGTCAAAGGGCTGGAGGTCGCATAACGAAAGCGAAAGAGGATCATCGTCATTGGCGCGACCAGGAAATCGGGGTGTCCCCGCACACGATGAAGTGGGGTATCGTCGGTAAAGATAGCTATCCCATGGGGAAATGCTCGATTACGGTAAGGGAGTTGTAGATGGTTACGTTGTTTTCCCCGGTCGGCACCGCCGATCCCGTCACACAGCTTGGCGATGGGCCGCTGCTGCATATCATCCGACATAGGCGGCCGGACAAAGTGGTGCTGTTCCTTTCGCCGGCCATGACCGAATTTGAGCGGCAAGACGAGCGCTATACCAGGGCAATTGAGCTTCTGGCGGAATCCGTTGGGGTCCCCGCGCCTGAAGTGCGGCTGATCGAATCGTCTTTCGAGGAGGTTTATCGCTTCGACCGCTATATCGAGGAGTTCGAGCCTATCCTCAAAGATTTCTCAGGCGAAGGTGACGTGCTGGTCAATACGTCGTCGGGTACGGCGGGCATGTCGCAGGCCCTGGTGGCGCTAGGGTCGTTCGGCAGGCTGAACCTTGAGTTGCTTCAGGTACTGACGCCGAAGCGCGGCATCAATTCAAGCAACGATCGAGAGAACCCTAACAAATACGATCTTGATTTGCTATGGGAGCTGAATCAAGACAACAATAGCGACGCTGCATGCCGTATCGTTTCCGTGACTACGCCCAATTTCAGCGAGCGTTTGCTGAAGGAGAACATTATCACGCTGGTGCGGGGTTATGAGTATGAAGCAGCGTATAAGCTGATATGTCAAATGAGCACCGCAAGCGATGCGGCTAAGCAGATGATTCGAGCAGCGGCATGTCGCCTGAACCTCGATGGCGGTCTTCCGGCCAAGGTGTTTGGCGGCACCGAGGTTAGTTACAAGGCTAATGACCTGTTGCTTGAGTATCTGTACGTTATGGAAGTTCGTTTGGCGCAAGGGCATTGGGCTGATTTCGTTCGCTCGCTTACGCCGGCGCTCACGGAGCTGATGAAGCGGAGACTGAGCGAGTATCTGCCCGAAGAGCGGTACACGCTGTTTACGAATGGGAGGTCAACCAGTAGGTATAACGCTGAGGCGATTAACAGGGACCCTCGATTGTCTTCGGCGCTTTCCTCGTGCCATTACGACAACAGGAACGCCTTCGTCACCAATGATGCTTATGGGCGTCTTATCCAGGAATATTGTGAAGATCAG
>CALEWN010000044.1 GCA_937925385.1 uncultured Senegalimassilia sp. | reverse complement strand
CTCGAGCACGTAAACGTGTCCATGGTATCGGTCTCGCGACGAGCCTCGCCACCGCACTTCGGGCACGTGCACTTCGCAAAGCCCTCGTGCGTTGCCAAGGTTTCGCCAGCCGAAAGATCGATGTCCTCCGGCAGGCGTACCGGCAGATCCTCTTCCGGCACCGGCACCAGGCCGCACTTGTCGCAGTAGATCATCGGGATGGGGTTGCCCCAATAACGCTGGCGGGAAATCAGCCAGTCGCGCAGACGGAACTCCACCTTGCGCTTGCCGCGGCCCATGGCCTCCAGGTCGGCGACGATGGCCTCCTCGCCCTCGGAGTGCTTGCCGCCCGTGAGGCCGGTGTACTTGCCGGACTGCACCAGTCGGCCCTCGGCCTCCATGGCGCCCTCCCAATCGACGCTGGTGACCACGCGACCCTGTTCGTCTTTGAGCTGCTCGAACAGCGGGTCGTCGTCGCCCAGGATGATGGGGATGATGGGCAGGTCGTATTTCTTTGCGAATTCGAAGTCGCGCTGGTCGCCGCACGGCACTGCCATGACCGCGCCGGTGCCGTAATCGGCCACGATGTAGTCGGCAACCCACACGGGCACCTTCTCGCCGTTGATGGGGTTCACCACATAACGGCCGGTGAACGCGCCGTGCTTCTCCTTGTTGCCCTGCGCACGCTCGACGGCGGTGATCTTCTTGGCGTCCTCGACCACCTGCATGACCGCAGCCTCGTACTCCGTGCCCTCGACCAGGCCCTTCAGGATGGGGCTTTCGGGGGCAAGCAGGAAGAAGCTGCAGCCGAACAGCGTGTCGGCACGCGTGGTGAACACGGTGATCAGGTCGTCTTCCGTGGGGTTCTCGGGCGCATTGCCCTGCTTGTCGCACAGCGTGAACTTCACTTCAGCGCCCTCGGAACGGCCGATCCAGTTCGCCTGCATCTGCTTGACTCGCTCCGGCCAGCCGTCCAGCTGGTCCAGGTCGTCCAGAAGCTCCTGCGCGTAGTCGGTGATCTTGAGATACCACTGCGTCAGGTCGCGCTTCTCGACGGCGCTATGGCAACGCCAGCACTCGCCCTCGGTGACCTGCTCGTTGGCGAGCACGGTCTGACACTTCGGGCACCAGTTCACCGGCGAGTTGCGGCGCTCGACCAGGCCGCGCTTCCAGAACTGCAGGAAGATCCACTGACCCCAGCGGTAGTACTCGGGGTCGCACGCCACGACGGTGCGGTCCCAATCGTAGGAAAGGCCCATGCGCTTGAAGCTGGCCTTCTGCGTCTCGATGTTGGCGTAGGTCCACTTCGCCGGATGGCTGTGATGCTTGATGGCCGCGTTCTCAGCCGGCAGGCCGAACGCGTCCCAACCCATGGGATGCAGCACGTCGAAGCCGCGCATCTTGGAGTAGCGGGCGATGACGTCGCCGATCGTGTAATTACGCACATGCCCCATATGGATGTCGCCCGACGGGTACGGGAACATCTCGAGCACGTACTTCTTGGGCTTGGCGTGATCTTCCGTGACCTTGTACAGGTCGGCATCTTCCCAAGCCTTCTGCCAACGAGGTTCGATCTCGTGAGGGTTGTACTGTTTCATCGTCCATCTTCCTTGGCTGACGCGGTAATACACATAGGGTTCATTGTAGCAGCCCCGCGTTTTCACAAGGGGAAAAAGCGGCAACATCCCAGGCAAGGAAAGCCGAGCGGATTCCTGGGGAAACCTCGTCCGGCTTTCATGCCGGCATTGCGGGTTCGATGCCGGAAAACGACAAGCCGCCCAGGCGGCCCGACCCGCTTGCGGCGCGCAGCCAAGGTTTACCCCTGACTGCGCGAACCGCAGCAGAACGGCGCGCCTGAGCGGCCTGCATGCTTTACCCTGTTCGCCGAATCCGGCTCGGCGAGGCCTTGATTAACGCTTGATGTTGTAGAAAGCGTTCTTGCCGGCGTACTGGGCCTGGGAGTCGAGCTCCTCCTCGATGCGCAGCAGCTGGTTGTACTTGGCAACGCGGTCGCTACGGCACGGAGCGCCGGTCTTGATCTGGCCGGTGTTCAAGGCCACGGACAAGTCGGCGATAGTGGTGTCCTCGGTTTCGCCGGAGCGATGGCTCATAACGCATGCGTAACCCGCCTGCTTGGCCATCTCGATGGCGTCCAGCGTCTCGGACAGGCTGCCGATCTGGTTGACCTTGATGAGGATGGCGTTGGCGCAACCAAGCTCGATGCCCTTCGCCAGGCGCTTGGAGTTCGTGACGAACAGGTCGTCGCCCACCAGCTGCACCTTGTCGCCGATGCGGTCGGTCAGCTGCTTCCAACCGTCCCAGTCCTCCTCGGCCATGCCGTCCTCGATGGAGATGATCGGGTACTTCTCGACCAGCGCGGCCCAGTAGTCCACCATCTCGGCGCTGGTCAGTTCGCGACCCTCGCCCTTCAGCTCGTACTTGCCGGTTTCGGCGTTATAGAACTCGGTGGAAGCCGGGTCCATGGCAAACATGATGTCGTCGCCGGGCTTGTAGCCTGCCGCCTCGCAAGCCTTCACGATGTACTGCAGGGGCTCTTCGTTGGTGGTGAAGTTGGGAGCGAAGCCGCCCTCGTCGCCGACGCCGCCGCCCAGGCCGGCCTCGTGCAGGACCTTCTTCAGGGTGTGGTAGATCTCAGCGCACCAGCGCAGCGCCTCGGCGAACGACTCGGCGCCCACCGGCATGATCATGAACTCCTGGAAGTCGACGTTGTTATCGGCATGCACGCCGCCGTTGAGGATGTTCATCATGGGCGTGGGCAGGATATGGCCGTTCACACCGCCCACGTACTTGTACAGCGGGAGACCGGCGGACTCGGCAGCGGCCTTGGCGCAGGCCAGAGACACGCCCAGGATGGCGTTAGCGCCCAGAGCGCCCTTGTTGTCCGTGCCGTCCAGCTCCAGCATCACGTCGTCGATAGCGCGCTGATCGTCGGCTTCGAAACCGACGAGCGCGTCGGCGAGCTCATCGTTCACATGGCCAACGGCATCCAGCGTGCCCTTGCCCAGATAACGCTCCTTGTCGCAGTCGCGCAGCTCAACTGCCTCGAACGCGCCCGTAGACGCACCGGAAGGAACGGCCGCACGACCGAAGGAACCATCCTCCAGCACAACTTCCACCTCGACCGTGGGGTTGCCGCGAGAGTCCAGGATTTCACGCCCGAACACATCGATGATGACGCTCATTGAATGCCTCCTCGTAGGATGTTTCCTTTTGCGCCCGGCGCCTTGCACCAGGCCATACGGGCAAATGATACCATGCCCGCCCCGACATATGCGAACCAGCAGGCGGACGGCGAAATGCGCCCGTGCGCGGAGGCGACGGCTTGGCCAGCTTCACGTTAGCGAACGTGCCGGACGGCGATATGCGTCTGCACATGGAGACGATCGCTAGAAAACGGCCATAACGACGACGTTCCCCATGGCCGAATATGCGTCGTTTGCGAAAGCGATGGCGTTCGCCGTGGCAGAATTCGCGTCTGCGTACGAAGGCGACGGCTAGAGAAGCGTCTACGACTAGAGCAGAAGCGCTATGGCGGCAAGAAGGCCTAGACCGACAGCTAGTGCAGCAGCTGAAGAGGCCGTCATGCGACAGTCTCGCAACGAGGTACGGTGACGGCCCCGGGCACCATAGCAGCGGGCATCCATGGCTACTGAAAGCTTATCGGCTCTTCGGAACATGCTGACAAACAACGGGATGAAGACCGGATGCCACGCCGACACGCGTTGCCATAAACCACCGCGATGAAACGAAGCGCCTCGCGAGAATTGCGCATCATGAATCGCGCAGACTTCTTGGGCCATCAAAGGAATGAAGCGAACAGCCATGCTGAACACCATGGCTATATCGTCGGCAGGCACATGCAGGGCCCGCAATGGCGACACGAACGACCGCAGCGCATCGGTAAGTGCCGTCGACGTGGTGGTAAGCACAACAACGAAGCTGCCAAGGACGAGCAAGATCATCCTCGCTCCATAGAAGCAGCCCAACGCAAACCCCACCTGACTATTGATCGATGCGAACAACACGGTGAGAGCCGCCATCATGTACACGGGAATCCCCATGGCCAGCATACGGCCAAGCGGGACGCGGGCCGATAAGGCCAGCACCAGGCATAAACCGGCAAGCAGGCACTGTCCGACCCATGTTTCAACCCAGAAAACGGTTGCGGTATATGCGCACAGCAACACAACCTTCACCCGAGCATCGCAGGTATGGACAAAGGATTCGCCGTCGATATACGTATTAATTCGTAATTGCATGCGTGAAGTATAGCGCATCATTCAACAATGCTCAGGTTGCAAGGAATGCCGGAGATGAAGCAAAACGCATGCCCACAAGCAAATCGCTCCAAAAAGAAAGGACCCCGAAGGGTCCTTTCTCAATAGCATGTGGGGGTAAGCTTATTCAGCCTTCTCCTCAGCAGCCTCGACAGCCTCAGCAGCTTCCTCGGCCTTGGGCTCCTCGACAGCCTCGACCTTCTTCGGAGCAGCCTTCTTGGCAGCCGGTTTCTCAGCCTTCTTGGCCACCGGCTCGGTGACGAGCTCCATGATGACCATGGGAGCGTTGTCGCCCTTGCGGTTGCCCAGCTTCATGATGCGGGTGTAGCCACCCTGACGATCAGCGAACATGCCCTGCTCGACCTTCTCGAAGATCTCGCGGACCAGTTCCTTGTCGTTGCCCAGCGCAGCGATGGCCAGACGACGGCTATGCAGGTCGCCCTTCTTCGCCCAGGTGATGATCTTGTCGACATCGGGGCGGATTTCCTTAGCGCGGGACTCGATGGTCTTGATGCGGTCGTTGAGGAACAGCGCCTGCACCAGACTACGCTTCATGGCCTTGGTATGGGCAAAGTCGGTGCCCAGCTTGCGGCCCTTGTAGTTATGCCTCATGGTAGGTTTCTCCTATTGCTTCAAATTGAGGTCCATGGAAATGAGCTTGTCCTTCACTTCCTCAATGGACTTCGCACCAAAGTTCCTGATGTTCAGCAGGTCGTTCTCGGAGAACTCGACCAGCTGGCGCACCGAATGGATACCGGCACGCTTCAGGCAGTTGTACGAGCGGACGGACAGGTCCAGGTCCTCGATCTGCTTGTCCAGCTCGGCGTTCGACTCCTGACCCTCCGGAGCGAAGATGGACGGCACTTCGCCTTCTTCCTCTTCGGGGGTGCTGGTCAGGCTGAGGAACGCGCCCATGTACTGGTTGATGATGTTGGCAGCACGGGTGACCGCATCGATAGGCTCGATGGAGCCGTCCGTCTCAACCTCCAACACCAACTTATCGTAGTCGGTACGCTGGCCCACGCGGGTGTCGGTCACGTTCATCGTGCAACGGCGAACCGGGGAGAACAGCGAGTCGACATGGATGACGCCGATAGGATCCTCCGTGCGCTTGTTGCGCTCGGCGGAAACGTAACCGCGGCCCACGCCGATGCGAACCGTCATGTCAAGCTGGCCGCCGTCGGCAACCGTGGCGATGACATGCTCGGGGTTGATCAGCGTGAACTCGGTGGGAACCTGCAGGTCCGCACCGGTCACAACGCAGGGGCCCTCGGCAGAAACATGAGCCGTGGCCTCTTCCACGTCGTCATTGAGAGCCGAGAAGACCAGGCCCTTGACGTTCAGGACGATATCGGTGATATCCTCGATGACGCCTTCAGCCGTGGTGAACTCGTGCTGCACACCGTCGATTTGGATGGCCGTCGCCTTGGCGCCGTCGAGAGACGACAGCAGAACGCGACGCATGCTGTTACCCAGCGTATAGCCGTAGCCACGCTCCAGCGGTTCCACGATGAAACGCGCAACAGTATCGTTGACTTCTTCCGTTGTTACCGTCGGCCTCATGAACTCTGTCATGTTGGGTAAGCCTCCTTACTAGCGCGATTACTTGGAGTAGAGCTCGACGATGAGCTGTTCGCGGATGTCGAGATCGATCTGATCGCGGGTCGGAAGAGCCAGAACGCTGCCCTGCAGCTTCTCGATGTCAACCTCAAGCCAAGCCGGAACCTGGAAACGGGCGTTGGAGACCAGAGCGCTCTTGATGACCAGCAGTTCCTTGGACTTGTCGGCAACGGCGATCTTGTCGCCGGCCTTGACGCGGTAGGACGGGATGTCCACGCGGCGGCCGTTGACGGTGATGTGGCCGTGGGTCACGATCTGACGAGCTTCCTTGCGGGTGCGGGCGAAGCCCAGACGGAAGATCACGCTGTCCAGGCGGGACTCCAGGATGATCATGAGGTTGTCACCCGTGATGCCCGGCATGGACTTGGCCTTGTTGAAGTAGCCATGGAACTGCTTCTCCAGCACGCCGTAGATGAACTTGACCTTCTGCTTCTCGCGAAGCTGCATCGCGTACTCGGATTCCTTACGACGACGCTTGGGCTCGCGCTTGGAAGTCTTGGAGCTGCTGTAACCCAGCACAACGGGATCCAGGCCCAGCTGGCGGCAGCGCTTAAGAACCGGAGTTCTATTGATAGCCATAGTAAATAGATCCTTTCAGTTACACGCGACGACGCTTCTTGGGGCGGCAGCCGTTGTGCGGAATGGGGGTACAGTCCTGAATGCTGGCGACTTCCAGACCGGTAGCCTGCAGCGAACGGATAGCCGTCTCACGACCCGAGCCGGGGCCCTTCACGTAAACGGCGACCTTCTTCAGGCCGTGCTCCATAGCCGTCTTGGCAGCAGCCTCAGCAGCCATCTGCGCGGCAAACGGCGTGGACTTACGGGAACCCTTGAAGCCGACGGTACCGGCGGACTGCCAAGAGATCACGTTGCCCTGAGGATCGGTGATGCTGACGATGGTGTTGTTGAACGTAGACTTGATATGCGCAGCGCCAACGGCAATGTTCTTGCGCTCGGAGCGCTTGATGCGCGTGCGCACGTTTTTCTTAGTTGCCACTTCTTAGCTCCCTTACTTACTTCTTCTTGCCGCCGATTTGCTTGCGGGGACCCTTGCGGGTACGGGCATTCGTGTGGGTGCGCTGACCGCGAACGGGCAGGCCCTTGCGATGACGCAGGCCACGGTAGCAGCCGATTTCCATAAGGCGCTTGATGTTCTGAGACACCTCGCGGTGCAGGTCGCCCTCCACCTTGATGTTGTTCTGGATGTAGTCACGCAGCTTGACGAGATCCTCTTCGGTGAGGTCGTTCGTGCGCGTGTCCGGATTGATGCCCGTCTCAGCCAAGATCTTCTTGGACGTGGTCAGGCCAATGCCGTAGATGTAGGTCAAGCCGACTTCAATGCGCTTGTCGCGAGGAAGGTCGACACCAACAAGACGTGCCATAGGTTTATCTCCTCTTTCTTCCTAGCCTTGACGCTGCTTATGACGGGGGTTCTCGCAGATAACGAGGACCTTGCCATGGCGTCGAATGATCTTGCACTTGTCGCACATTTTCTTGACCGAAGGACGTACCTTCATTTCAATTTCCTTTCGGTTAATGCGGTCCTATATGTACACACCCAGCCGCAGGTGATTATTCTCGGGGACACTGGCGCGCCGGCTTGCGCGCGGGCTGAGACTACTTGAAGCGGTACGTGATGCGCCCGCGGTTCAAGTCGTAGACGGACAGTTCGACCGTCACCTTGTCGCCGGGCAAGATCTTGATGTAATGCATACGCATCTTGCCGGAAATGTGGGCCAGGATTTGGTGGCCGTTTTCCAGCTCCACCTTGAACATGGCGTTCGGCAGGGCTTCCAGAACCTTACCACCCAGTTCGATAACATCTTGCTTGGTCAACGGTGCTCCTTCAAACTAATTTCGTCTTTTCGCAGCAATCCGGAATGATACCAAACTTATTGAGTTGTGTGGGGAAAATACACAAAGCGCACAACACCAGAGGAGCTCGTGGCTTTTCGATACCTGCATGTCAGGCGTGCGGTCTAGATGCCGCGCAGCCTTCGCCGCTGAGATTGGGCGAGGCCGCCAGGTATTCGCGCAGTGCGCAGCCGCCTTGTCGGCTTAACGCGTGAGAATGATTAAGATGAGATTCGCGTTCAGATTATTGCTACTATACCCTTTAACCGCGATGCGTCAAGAGCTTCGCAAGAGAAATCACGTGTTCCGAATGTTCTCGGGCAATAAAAAACCTCCCTTTCGGGAGGCTGAAACGTTAAATGGCTGGGCCACTAGGATTCGAACCTAGGTAGCTGGTACCAAAAACCAGAGTCCTGCCGTTGGACGATGGCCCAGTGCATTCAAACCGCCGTGGCGGCCCTGCGCAAAAAGTGGTGGGCCCTGTGGGGATCGAACCCACGACCTTGGGATTAAAAGTCCCCTGCTCTACCGACTGAGCTAAAGGCCCACTTCGCATATGCGCGGCTATCCATTTTACCGGTGCCCCATGAAACGGTCAACGGGAAAATGGGGAATTCATCTTGCCGCCGCAATTACGACCTCCGAGCTTTACAATGCGTTGCAACGCTATCTTTCGCGAAGGACGCAACTATGACGCTTCAACAGCTTCGTTACCTTATCGCCATTGCCGAATACGGATCGATCAACGCCGCCGCGCAGAACCTCTACGCTTCGCAGTCGAACCTATCCACCGCCATCAAGGAACTTGAGCAGGAACTCGGCATCTCCATCTTCACGCGCAGCAACCGGGGCGTGACGCTGACCAACGACGGCACCGAGCTGCTCGGTTACGCACGTCAGGTCATCGAGCAAGCGAACATGCTGGAATCGCGCTACGCCAACAAGGAAAAGCCCCAGGCGCGCCTGGCGGTTTCCACCCAGCACTACGCCTTCAGCGTGGAGGCCTTCGTGAACGTGGTCGAGCAATGCGAGGGGGACTTCTTCGACTTCATCCTTCGGGAAACCACCACCGCCGAGATCATCGACGACGTGCGGTCGTTCCGCAGCGAAGTGGGCATACTGTACCTGGACGCGTTCAACCAGCGCGTCATGCAGAAGGCCTTCGATGACGCCGATGTGTCGTTCTATCCGCTGTTCGATGCGGGCGTGCACGTATTCGTGGGCGAGAACCACCCGCTGGCCGGACGCGACATCATTAAGCCCGAGGAGCTGACCGTGTGGCCACGCTACAGCTTCGAGCAGGGCGCCGCGAACTCGTTCTACTATTCCGAGGAGCCGCTCAGCTACGTCGAGCACTCCCGCAACATCCGCATCTCCGACCGCGGCACGCTTTCCAACCTGCTGACCAGCTACAACGGCTACACGCTTTCCACGGGCGTGCTTTCGAGCGAGATGCATACGGGCATCGTGAGCATCCCCCTTGATACCGACGAGCGCATGACCGTCGGGTACATCATGCAAAACGAGCGCAAGCCTTCTGAGCTTTTGGACCGCTACATCGAGGAACTGCACCGCATCATCGGGGAGAGCGAGGGCGTGACCGCTCGATAGCGGCCCGCATGCGGGCTTCTCCCGCACGGGATGCCGCGCACGCAAAAGCCCCTTGCAAGCGAAACCCCGTTCCGCGTCAAACGGCTCGCGGCAGCATCCGGTCAAATTGATTGGATAAGAAACGAATTCAAGCGAACCAAAAGAAGCATCGGCCTGCACCGATGCTTCTTAATTTGATGTGCATCATGCCCTAGAAGCCGCCGATGCCCCTGAACGCGACGCGTATTCTGCCCTTGTAGCCGTATTTCCGTCCCGCAAACCAAGAACGCCCCCGCTTCCGCACCGGGAAACGGGGGCGATTCGAAGCCTTTGCGAGGCTTGGCGTTTAGCTAGACGGCAAGCTTAGCGCATGTTGGACGCGTAAGGAGCCTTGTCCTTGAGCACGACGTCGTGTGCGCCGCCCTCGACGATGGAGGTGGAGCTGATGACGGTGAGCTTCGCCTTGTCCTGGAACTCGGGAATGGTGAGCGCACCGCAGTTGCACATGGTGGACTTGATCTTCAGCAGCGTGACCGCGATGTTGTCCTTGAGCGGGCCGGCGTAGGGCACGTAGGAATCGACGCCCTCCTCGAACGACAGGCTCTTCTTGCCGCCCAGGTCGTAACGACCCCAGTTGCGGGCACGAGCAGAGCCCTCGCCCCAGTATTCCTTCATGTAGGTGCCGTTGACCATGACCTTCGCCGACGGGGACTCATCGAAGCGGGCGAAGTAACGGCCCAGCATGACGAAGTCGGCGCCCATGGCCAGCGCCAGGGAGATGTGGTGGTCGTAGACGATGCCACCGTCGGAGCAGATGGGCACGTAGATGCCGGTCTCCTTGAAGTACTCGTCGCGAGCCTTGGCCACCTCGATGGTTGCCGTGGCCTGACCGCGGCCGATGCCCTTGGTCTCACGGGTAATGCAGATGGAACCGCCGCCAATGCCGATTTTCACGAAGTCGGCGCCGGCCTCTGCCAGGAAGCGGAAGCCCTCGCCGTCGACCACGTTGCCGGCGCCGATCTTCACGGAATCGCCGTAGTGCTCGCGCACCCATTCGATGGTCATCTTCTGCCAGTCGGAATAGCCCTCGGAGCTGTCGATGCACAGCACGTCGGCGCCTGCCTCGACCAGCGCGGGAACGCGCTCGGCGTAGTCGCGGGAGTTGATGCCCGCGCCCACGATGTAGCGCTTGTGGCTATCGAGCATTTCATTGGGATTGGACTTGTGGCTGTCGTAGTCCTTGCGGAACACCATGTAGACCAGCTTGCCCTCGGCGTCCACCAGCGGCAGGGAGTTCAGCTTGTGATCCCAGATGATGTCGTTGGCAACCTTGAGGGAGGTGTCCTCGGAAGCGGTGACCAGCTTCTCGAGCGGGGTCATGAACTCGGAGACCTTCTCCTCGCCGGTCATGCGGGACAGGCGGTAGTCGCGCTCGGTGACGACGCCGAGCAGCTTGCCGTGGGCAGAGCCGTCGTCGGTGACGGGCATGGTGGAATGACCCGTCTGCTCCTTCAGGGCAACAACCTGGTTAAGCGTCATGTCAGGGGAAAGGTTGGCGTCGGACTCGACAAAACCGGCCTTGTAGTTCTTCACGCGGGCGACCATGGCAGCTTCCTGCTCGATGGTCTGGTTGCCGTAGATGAAGCTCAAGCCGCCCTCGGTTGCCAGGGCGACGGCCATGTTGTCGTCGGACACGGCGGCCATGATGGCGCTGACCATGGGGATGTTGAGCGAAAGCGGGCACTCTTCCTGGCCCTTGCGGTACTTGACCAACGGGGTTTTCAGGCTCACCGACGCCGGAACGCACGTAGCAGGCGTATGACCAGGTACCAGAAGATACTCGTTGAATGTTCTGGATGGTTCGTCAAAAATATATGCCATAGTTACCTCCTGCGTTCTATTGTGATTATAATATTACATTTTATCTCAAATCCTTCGGATTTACAATTCAAATCATCAATTATATACGGATTATACAAAGATTATACGCAAGCTTCACTCTCAGGACACGAAAGCCCTGTATATGGCCTTTATCGCTGTTTCAAAATCCTTGTTCTCGACGCCGACGATTATGTTCATCTCGCTGGAGCCCTGGTCTATCATTCGCACATTGACCCCTGCCTCCGCCAGCGCCGTAAACAGCTTAGCCGAGCAGCCAATGCTGCGAATCATACTGCGTCCCACCGTGGCAATCAGCGCCATATGGCCAACTACCTCTACACTGTCTGGCTCGCAGGCCCGGTGGATATCGTCTACCAGATCGTTGATATTGTCCTTTACCTTTGCGTCCTCCAGAACTACGCAGAGCGTATCAATGCTGGAGGGCATATGCTCAAAGGGAACGCCGTATTTTTCCACACAGGAAAGCACCTTCCTGCCAAAGCCAAGCTCGGCGTTCATGCCGTTTTTCTCAATGGAAAGCACGGTGAAATTCTTCTTTCCCGCCACACCCGTAATGGCGAATTCCTCGTCGTCCTCAATTTGGGGGACTATCATCGTGCCCGTCTCCTCCGGGTGGTTCGTGTTGCGGATGTTCGTCGGGATGCCCGCGATGCGCACCGGGAAAATGGCGTCCTCGTGCAGCACGCTTGCGCCCATATAGGACAGCTCGCGCAGCTCCCGATAGGTCACATAGCGGATCGGCTCCGGGTTGCGGACGATGCGCGGGTCGGCCATCAGGCAGCCGGAAACATCCGTCCAGTTTTCATACATGTCCGCGTTGACCGCGCGCGCGACAATCGCGCCCGTGATGTCGCTGCCGCCGCGGGAAAAGGTTTTGACGTTGCCGTGCGTGTCGCAGCCGTAAAAGCCCGGCACAACGGCATGCGTATGCCCTTCCAGCAGGCGGCCGAGCGCCTCCTGCGTCCTGCCGCTGTCCAGCCGCCCTTCCTCGTCGAAGAAAATGCCCTGCTGCGGGTCGATGAAATCCCATCCGAGGTAATCCGCCAGCAAAATGCCGTTGAGGTATTCGCCCCGGCTGGCGGCATAATCCGCGCCCGCGCCGAGCTGGATGTTGCGGCTCACCTCGTCCAGATACCCGTCCAGATCGACCGTCAGCTCCAGCTCCTGCGCAATTTCGCGGTACCGCGCGCGAATCGTATCAAAAGCCTCCGCGAAGTCGCTGCCGGACGCCGCGAGGCGGTTACACTGATAAAACAGATCGGTCACCTTGATATCGGTGGCGCCGCGTTTGCCCGGCGCGCTGGGCACCACAATGCGCCGATCCGCGTCGGAAAACAGAATCTCCCTGACCTTTTTGAACTGCGCCGCATCGGCCAGCGAACTTCCGCCAAATTTTGCAACTTTCATACCCATTCGGAAGCCCTCCGATTTTCTTCTTTTTCATTTTCGAGCCGAAGAACCCGAAAATTTTGCAATCCCCATTTGAAATATGAAGCAGATACCATTCTAAAGAATGTGCCGCGTAAAGTCAAGAGTTATTCGCCCATCGGCGTGAAAAATGCGATTTTACACAAGATGACTCTCATTTTTTCGCGTTTTTCCGTGTATTTGGCGCTTTGGCATAGCCTTCCCGCCTAACGCATCCTATGCGCCTGCACCGTCCTGCGTGAGGCGCGGACGCAGAAAGGCGGGCTTCTCCGCCCGCCTCATTCCTGATAAGCCGCCCGCACCGGAGACGGTTTCGCGTTTTCCTGCTCGTCGCCCAGCCGCTTCCAGTTTTCAAGCGCCTGCGGGATCAGTTCCGCCACGCGCTCCATCGGCGAGGCGCTGCCCGCGCTCAACAGCCGCACGCCGTTCCTGCCGCACACCAGAAAGCCCATCGGATGGATGCTTACACCTGCGCCCGCGCCGCCCGCGAACGGAAGACCGTAAGCGCCGGCCTGCGCGCCGCTGACAGCGTATTCCCCGCCGCCCGCGACAAAGCCGAACGATACCCGCGAAATCGGAATGATTGTCGAGCCGTCCTGCGTCTGCACCGCATCGCCAATCACCGTGTTCACGTCCACCATGTCCTTAATCTGTTCCATAGAAACGCCCATCAGGCTCTCGATGGGATGCTTTTCCATTGCAACCCCTCTTTTCGCTTCTTTCTCCCGGCCGCCTTCGCCGCCGCAAGCATAATATCGCCAACCCGCATGGAAACTATGCACCGCGCCGCCGCCCGGACGCCGCGCGCCGCAAAATCCGCCGTGACGCGGATATCGCTGCATTCCGTCCGCCCCAGCCCCGCGAGCAGCCCGTCCGCCGCCGCGCGGATACCGCCCGCGAACATCGCCGTCGCGCCCGCGTCCTCCAGCCCCGCCCGCATATGCAGCGCAATCAGCTCCCAATCCGCCGCTTTCAGCACGGCGCGCGCTGCCGGCCAGCTCTGCCGGATTTTTTTCCCGTCCGGCTTTTCCGGAAAGCCGCGAATCGGGATATTCAGCCGAACCTTCGCCCCTTCAACACTTCCGTCGATGCGGGCTTCGAGCATCAGCACGCCGACGCTTGCGGCAAACTGAATCCGGCCGTCGGCCAACCCCGCGCGGATATCCGCCGTCACCCGAACGCACAAGAGCAGGTAGAGTGCAAACACCAGCGCCATCCGCTTCCCCTCCCCATTTTCCGCCGAGATCGGCGTTGCTTTTCGCCTTTTCATCCTGTATAATAACATCAGCCGCTGAAAGCTATGCGCGGCCATCGTCTCAGGAGGACAGTTATGAAGCTGATTTCGTGGAACGTCAACGGCCTTCGCGCCTGTTTGGGCAAGGGCTTTTCCGATTATTTCGCGCAGCAGGACGCGGATTTTTTCTGCCTGCAGGAAACCAAGATGCAGCCCGGTCAGGCGCAGATTCCCGCGCCGGATTACGTGGAGTTCTTCAATTCCGCCGAGAAAAAGGGCTATTCCGGCACGGCGATCCTCGCCAAGCGGCAGCCGCTTTCGGTCAAGCTGGGCATGGACAGCGAGCTGCACGACCACGAGGGGCGGCTGATTACGCTCGAATATGACCGTTTTTTCCTCGTCACGGTCTACACGCCCAACAGCCAGCGCGGCCTGACCCGGCTGATGTATCGCATGTGCTGGGAGGAAGATTTCCGCCTGTACCTCAAAAAGCTGGACGCGCAGAAGCCCGTGATCGTCTGCGGCGATATGAACGTCGCGCATCAGGAAATCGACCTCAAAAACCCCAAGACGAACGTCAACAACGCGGGATTCACCCCGCAGGAGCGCGGCGCGATGACCAAGCTGCTGGACAGCGGGTTTGTGGATACGTTCCGCTATCTCTACCCCGACGCGACGGGGCGATACAGTTGGTGGAGCTACATGTTCAACGCCCGCGCGAACAACGCGGGGTGGCGCATCGACTATTTTCTCGTTTCCGACCGCATCAAGGACAAGATCACGGACGCGCGCATTGACGACGCGGTTCTGGGCAGCGACCATTGCCCCGTCGTGCTGGAAATCGACCTGTAAAGCGGCCTAAGGCCGCCTATACCTCCGCCGATGTCTGCAATACGTCAAAGTTTTGCCCACGCGGGCGATTTTACACCATTTTCCATACGAAAAAAAGGAGATACACAACGATGAAACTGATGTTTGCTTCCGATATCCACGGTTCCCGCAGCGCCTGTGAGGCGGTGCTTGCCGCCTACAAGGCCGAGGGCGCGGAGCGTCTGGTTCTGCTGGGCGATCTTCTCTATCACGGTCCGCGCAACAATCTGCCGGACGCATATGACCCGAAGGGCGTGATCGCGCTGCTCAACGGCGTAAAGAACGAGCTGCTCTGCGTGCGCGGCAACTGCGACGCGGAGGTTGATCAGATGGTGCTGCAATTCCCGATCATGGCGGATTACGCGCTGTTTGATCTGGACGGCCGCACCGCGTTCATCACCCACGGCCATCTGTTCAACCTCGATAACATGCCGCCGCACAAGTCGGGCGACCTGCTGATTCACGGCCACACGCATGTGCT
>CALEWN010000043.1 GCA_937925385.1 uncultured Senegalimassilia sp. | reverse complement strand
CATGCCCTTGAGCTTTGGCATCTTGAGCGTGAGCTGGCCCGACGTCGTGGTGAAGCCGCGCTCGTAGCGCCCGGCGCGGGTAGCGGCGCGCTCGTCGGCGCGCTCGTAGGGTCTGGCGCTGACGAGCTGGTCGGCTCCTCGTCGAGCATGGCGTCGATGGCTTCCTCGATGGTTTTCCCGACCAGCTCGCGCAATTCGTCTTTCACGGCCTGCTCGTCGAATGATCCGATTGGCTTGGACATGGCCTGCCTTCTAGCATGATTGAATTCGACACTCAAATCATGCCGAAGGCACGCGCCATGTCCTTTCTATTTTCTGGACGCGTTTGGCTTTCAGGGCGCGTAAAGTGTTTTGCGCTACCTTTGCCGAGGTGGTTCAGGAGCTTGTTCGCGATTACCTTGAGGCTATCAAGCTGGAACGCAAGAGCTTAGAAATGGAGCTGAAGGTTCTACGTGGGGGTGTCGAATGAGCGGGCGCTTTGCGGTTAATAACGGTGCCGGTGCCTAGCTGCTGGATATCGGCATGGTGTCTTTGGGGAAGGAGATTCGGTGACGGCTATAAAAAACGATGAGCTTTTCCAAACGTTGCTCAGATATGACTCATTTCTTGTGAGGGGTGACACGAGCTCCTCCTCTTTTTTGGCGACCCATTTGGGCAGCTACTGCAAGGAAGTTGACAGGGCCCCGGCAGGATGCAACTTGTTCCTCGGAAATGACAATCTTGCCTTGGTGGTCGATCGGATAGTAGGGCTTGAAGATATTTGCGCCACTATCGTTAAGTCTCTTCGTCTTTACGAGCAGGGACATATAGCTAAAGCGATGAACCTGGCTATAGATTTGATCGAAGAGCATGCGGAAAATATGCTCAGTTGTTGGTCTCCTAGAGGCGATTGCCGACTTTTCCGTATAAGAAGCGGTGACCACAGGGCCCGCGATAACGGTCAAGATGAGCAGCGCGAAAGCAGGACAAAGCTCTTTCATGTCAGCATGAAAGAGCGTGAGAAGATTTCATCGTGTAGGTTCAGTTTGGCCGGTACGCCGTGTCTTTATCTTTCAACTGGGCTGGAACTTGCCTGGTATGAGTGCGGAATGCCGAATAAGTTCAGTTACTGCCAGTTCAGGTTAAGCGAGGAGTCTGAACCTCTTAGGTTCCTTGACTTGTCTAAGCGGCCGGCGGCGTTCCTTTCTTCTCAAATTAACCATATTCTCAATTATCAGCGGCAGGGCAAGGTGCATGAGCGGGCTTACGGAGAAATAGCTCGCTATATTCTTACGTACCCGATTGTCGCTGCATGCTCCTTGAGGGTAAAGGATAGGGGGTGCAATTATGCTGAGGAGTATACCTTCCCGCAGATGCTCATGCAGTGGGTAAGGCAGAGCGATGTTTTTGATGGTGTGCAATACCGATCGGCAAGGTACACCTCTCTCGTCGAGGGGGTATGCGCTGTCAATATTGCTCTGCCTGTCAAACAGCTCCGGGAGGATGGGTTAGATGAGAAATTGACCAACTCTCTCGAGGCGTCTGAAGTGGCGTATTTCGCGGTGTCGGCTTTGTTCGACGACAAAGCGGAAGCCATTGATGGAGTAAAGAAACTGCGTAGGGATTTGCAGCTTGAGATTGTCCGGCTTCCGGGATGCAACGGCGAGTTCCTCTTGAGGTTGATTGAAGGCTGCGAATACGTTTTAAGTGTCGTGGAAGCCGTTATGGAGAATAGTTATGAAAACGGAGCTCTTCTGTTCACGCAGATGAACGCCTTGTCGGACTATATCCGCCTCATCAAAAGCGCGAAGGAGACGCTGATCGCAAAGTCTTTGGCAAGGGCAGAACACGAGAATGGCCCGGGCCTTACCCAAGAAGATCACGAGTCCTATATTGACCGTTTCGTGAGTTTGTCGGATGAGCTCATAGAGAAGAACTGCGCGTTTATGTTTGGGACAGAGACTTCTGGGAACTTCATGATGCTGTAAGAGGTTGCCGGACTGATTCGTGTCCTGCTTTGTGCGATGAGCGGCGTCTCAGGTGCTGATGGGTTGGATTGGGATATGTCTGTCAGCGGAGACGCCGCCAGGCGCGACATGTGGGCTGGACGCATAGAGCGCTGCCTGGCATCGGGCACGGCCATCGGCGAGCGGTGCTCGCTGAGCAAGGTGAACAAGTCGAGCCTGTATAAGCGGCTCGCTGTCTTTCGTGACGAGGGGCCTGGCCGCTTCGCCGGGAAGAACTTCAGGATGGGTGAAGGCGACGTGCGACGGTCTCGCCGCAGCTAAGGCCATCGTGCCGGCCCTAAGCGTCGCCGGGCGGGCGTCACCGAACCGGCCGAGGGGGTGCCGGGATCTAGGGGCCGGAGGAGCAGGAAACCTCTCGGAGTTTTCTCGACTAATACAGGAAAACGCCGAGAGGTTTATCGTTTTACGCGCTTGTTTTGACGCTCGCAGATGTTTCCGCGGTGGCCGCGTTCATTGTTGCTTGGGCTTTTTGCGTCGTCCGTTGCGAGTGCTGTTGCCGGGCACATGCTTGCGACGAGCGTGAGCGAAAGGGCGATCGAGAGCATTGCGGACGCGGGCCGTTTCATGTCGTGGACCTCTCTTATGGCCAGCGGCGGTTTCGCGACGCATGGGACAGTGTTGCCGTGCGTTATCTGCTTGCGACATTTTACGATAGAGGACCTAGGAATTACAGCTCATCAGGGCAGTTTTTGGTAGGTATGGGTGACTTTTTGGCGGGTCGGCGGGGGTGGATGGGAGTTGTTTTTTGTAGGGGCGGGTACGGGGCTCTACGGGCGTTTTCCATGAGCGCTTTCGCGCGATGGTTTGTGACGCATCCCGTTCAAGCATTCGTTTGGCTACATGCGCATCGGCTGTCGTCCTTTCTGTTATCCAATGATGTCTCGGCAGCTTAAAATGAAACAAGGTGAGTACCGCGGGGGCGAGGGATGGCAAAGCGGCTACGGGCGCTGTCGTCGATCGAAGCGTTTTTGAACAGGGGGCGGAGGTGCGTTCGCTGCGATGTCGGGAGGTGCGCTAGCGTCGGTTGCGCCCGCGTTGGAGCTTACGGCTGTCGCGGCCTTGCCCGCGGTCGCGCCCCCGCGACTTTTGGGCGGTTTCGCAGGAAATGGGCGCCGATTTCGCCATGAGTCCTGGACTTCTGTGCGGTTTTCGGCGAGGGTTGTTCGCTGTCGGCTCCGCCGACCTGGGGAAACGTCGGCGCTGGGTGGCGTTTCGGGCCGATTCGGCCTGCGAAACCGCCCAAAAGTTGCGAGTGGGGTTCGCTTGCGTTAAAGGGACGTGTCTAACGTGTGCTTCGGTCCCAGTCGGTGCTGGGCGCAAGCATTGTGATTGCTGAGTCGCGTGTGCTGATGCCCCGAGCGTGAGCAGGGGGCGTAGAGGTGTTCGGGAGCGTTCGGGGCAGCGAGAGGCTTCCTTCGTCAGGTGGTAGTTGGGCACTGCATTGTGCGAAATCTTGGCCTTGTGGGTGATTTCGGCGAGCGAATCGCCGGCTTTCTCGGTTGTGGCGTGACATGCACCTACGATTTGGAATTTGATTTGGATTCCGGTCGTGCGGCCTCTTTCATGCGTTGGCCCTTGGTGATTTTTTGCTGTTAAGGATAAGAGGGGAGCTCCCCCCGGCATGGCCATGGAAGGTGCGAACGATTGCCCAATGGAACGTTGCGCTTGTCTCGGGCATGCCGGCGGGAATGATAAACTAATAACAAGATATTTTCTCTGGTAAAGGGGTTTGAGTGCGCGTCGCCGGTGTCAAAATCTCCCATTTTCGGGGAATCGAGAATTGTGAGTGCGTTCTTGATGAAGCCGATTCTCTCGTTTGCCTCATAGGAAAAGGTGATTCAACGAAATCGACTATCCTAAATGCGATTCGTTGGGCGCTTGCTCCTTCTCGATCGTTTGGCGTGGAGGATCAAGACTTTTACCAATGTGATTTTGGCAAGCCTATTGTGATCGAGGTAGCCGTTCGGGGATTGCCCGACGAATTAATCAGCACTTCGAAGTTCGGCTTGTTTCTGACCGACAAACCGGGTTTCGAAGGTGCAACTGATCCGGTCGAAGACGGTCGCCAGCCTTGCATCACGATTCGCCTGACCGTGGCCGACGACCTCGATCCGGTGTGGGAGGTATACAAAGACGATAGGGCCAAGTGTATAGGGGCAGGGGATAGGTCCTTGCTCGGGGTGAGCGCGATTTTCGGCGCATCGGATTCGTCGTTCACCTGGGCTAGGGGCTCCGGCCTTCGACGATTATTGGCGGACGAAAAAGAGATCAGTGCCGTAGCCG
Source organism: uncultured Senegalimassilia sp. (assembly GCA_937925385.1). Lineage (GTDB taxonomy): Bacteria > Actinomycetota > Coriobacteriia > Coriobacteriales > Eggerthellaceae > Senegalimassilia. The sequence continues at coordinate 3,056 of CALEWN010000043.1, read as the reverse complement.
TGAGCGCTCTGAGACGATTGAATGGCATGGAAGGTTCCGCTCTAATCGATCGATCGCTTTTGTGCCTTGAGGATGATTTGAAAGAGCTTGGCGTTTTGCTGGAAGCCGACAACCTATCTGCCCGGGCGCTGGTCCATCGCTCGAAGCTCGGCATCCCACTTGCTCTTTTCGACGGGCCGACTCCTGTCGAGCTGAAGGGTGCGGGGACGCGCAAGCTTGTTGATGCGGCGGTGGGCATGGGCGTGACAGAGGTCGGGGCCGTTCTCGTAATAGACGAAATCGAGACAGGGCTTGAGCCTCATAGGCTCAGGGGGCTTCTTCGGGGGTTGAGAAAGAAAGCCGAGTCCGAGGGCGGCCAGGTGATTATTACGACCCATTCGCCTGTGGCGATTACCGAGCTCGACGAGTTTGAGGTAGCTGCCGTTCATAGCGCAGATGGCGTTACAAGTGTGCGCAAGATGGCAACGCGAACGTGTGGCGATGAGCTCGTTCGCAGGAAACTCAAAGCTTGCGCGGAGGCGTTTCTCGCGAAAAGCGTCATCGTCTGCGAGGGTAAGACTGAGCTCGGTATCGTGCGTGCGCTTGAGGAAGCGGGGTATGCTCATCTTTCCTTAAGGGGAGTCGCGCCCGTTGACGCAAGCGGCGGCGCTGAGATGTTCAAGATTGGTCGTCTTATGAACAGCTGCGGTTACCGCACTTGCGTATTCATGGATTCCGATGAGAGGAAGTACGACGGGGATAAGAAGGCATTGCGCAGCGAAGGAATCCAGGTTTTTGATTGGGATGAGGGTATGTCGACGGAACTGCAAATTTTCAACGACGTGCCTGATGGGGTGGTTAAAAATCTGATTTCGCTTGCGGTTGACGAATGGGATGCAGGGCGAGTGAGGGACAGCCTGGAAAGGAACGGTCTGAGCTACGATGATGCGATGAATCCCAAACACGACCTAACATCGGAGGAACGAAGGCGCGTCGGGGCGGCTGCTCAGGCAAGCGGCGGCGGGAAGCCTTGGTTCAAACGCATCGATCTTGGCGAGAAGCTGGGAATGATTGTTTTGGGTGTCTTGGAATCGATTCCCGGAAGTCGGACTGAGACGACGCTTGACAGCCTTGCCCAATGGGTCGAGGAGGGATGATGTCCTGCTCGCGCATCGCGTTCATAGCCCCTGCGGGATATGGGAAAACGCAGGCGATCGTGAATCGGGTTAAGGACACCGAAGGGAAAGCGCTTGTGCTTACGCATACCAATGCGGGGGTCACTGCTCTTGGAAATCGCTTGAGGCTCGCCGGTGTTGCGCCCTCTTGTTGCGAGGTTTCCACGATCGCTTCCTATTGCGAGAAGTGGGTGAAGGCGTATCCGGAAGCGGCGGGTTTCGATGAATTTTCGACTTTTAGCGGTAGCTCATACTACGACCAGCTCTACCCGGCCGCAGGACAAGTTTTTTCCAAGGACTGGGCTCAGCATGTGCTCAGCAAAAGCTATTCCTGTGTGATTGTGGACGAATACCAGGATTGCACCGTTGCCCAGCAGGAGGCGCTGTTCGCTTTGTCGATGGGCTTGGATCTTGTTGTCTACGGTGACCCGATGCAAAGCATTTTTTATTGGTCTGGGAATCTTGTCAGCATGGAAGATTCTTCTTTTAGCGTCAGGCCGCTTGATGCGAGGCCTTACAGGTGGATTAACGCCGGTGCCGAAGAGCTGGGAAGCGAGATTGCGCGGATTCGCGATGCGCTGCTGCCGACCCTCAGGGGCGCAAGCGTGTCGCTTTTGTTGAGCCGCGGCGTAAAGGGCGTGACGTTTGTAGATGCTGAAGATGCAAAAAGTTCGGAGTGTCGCGTCAACTGTCGAAGTATGGACATGATTGCAGCTTCGTTTATTTGACGGCGCGCGAAGCCGGCGAAGTGAGCTTTTGCAGGCGGCATTTCGGTTTTCAGGTAAACGAAACGATTGAGTGCGCGCTGCTAACTGAGTGGGCTGCACGGCTCGAAGCTTCGGTCGAACCACAACACGCTCTTTGCCTACTTGAGTTTTCGGGTCTGTGCTTCACGGGAGTCGCGAGCGATTTGAAAACCTATATGAATAAGCTCCAGGCGGGCAGCTTGGATTTTGACCGCATGAAGAAATATTCCGAGCTGTCCCAGTTGCTAACCGATGCTGCCCAGGGCGGTGGCTATGGGTGCGATTTTGCCGTTCTTGACTGGATTGAACGGTCATCTGCGGGTTTCAGGAAGATTAGAGGACAGCTGTTTGGCGAGATGAAGCGGGCGTTGAGTTTCGCCGTGACTCACGGAGTCCGCCTTGCGGATGCCGTAGCGAAGGCGCATGGTGATATGGAGTCTTATGAATCGCGGTATAGGTTCAAGCATGTTGCTTCGCGGACCGTCTTGTCCAAAGGATTGGAGTTCGATATCGCCATCGTCGATGCCACGACGGTGACGGACCCTAGAGATTTCTATGTTGCCGTTTCCCGCTGCAGGCTAGGGCTAATCGTGATTGCTAACAGTAGGACGCTGCATTTCGATGGGATTTCGGGGTAGGTAAGGAAGTCTAAATGGAAGACGATGATGGCCGATTTTGAAGCAGTCCCAGTCCAAACGTTACCGCCCCCCAGCGTCAACGAAGTCGGGGTGGATTCACGCCAGTTACGCTCGTCCTCGTTGAGCCGGCTCTCGATGAGTGGCCGGTAGCGGTCGAACGCGCTGGGCGGACGGCCTCGGGGAGAAGTCGTCTTGGGTGAGGTGCTTATGGCATCGCGCGACACGCCGTTCCTCTTGGCGATATTCGAGATGCTGAACCCGTCGCGGCTCTGCTGGCGTATAGAATTGACGGTGGACATGTTGATCATTGCCTTCCCTGCTTTTCTGAGTAGAAAACGAAGCATCTATCAGATTAGGCACCTTCGAAGGCGGTCGGCATGTCTTTGCGTTTAGCGTCGAAAACCTGCTGCCGAAAGTGTCGACGCTTATTTGACTACATACACGAGAGGGACGACCCGCGCATCGCGGGCGAAATCGAGAACGTTTTGACCCGAGTGCTTGGAGGCGATCATGAGGGG
>CALEWN010000042.1 GCA_937925385.1 uncultured Senegalimassilia sp. | reverse complement strand
CCACACGATAACAGAATTGCTTCCGAGAATTGCTGCCGCGTACCAGGCGCCTAAAGCGATGTTCACCGAGCAAATGTGCGACATTGCGGCTTGTCGGGTATTAGGTGCCAGTGGATTGCTTCGCAAAACTTTCAACAACGGGTATGTTGAGAGCAGCATGAAGGGAATCATGATAAGACCTTGCGTAAAGAAGACGCCGACGATAAGGATTATCGCAATCAACCATAGCCACAGTATTGCGTGGTATAACGTACGCGCTTTCTCTCGCTTCAGCAGCACGGATAACGTGCGTCGACGAGCCACGATATCTTTTTCGATATCGCACGTGTTGTTTGTGAACATAATTAAACCAATGCCGAGAATCTCCGGTAGAGCCAAAAGCATGGAAAGGGGAGTAAGAACGCCTGTGAGAACCTGATAGCAGGCCAACGGGATAAGGCCTCCCATGACAATGCCGCTGACAGCTTCCCCGAGCGGGAGGTAGGAAATAGGAGTTTTGCCCGCAGAGTAGAGCACAACGAAAACTGCCCCGACAGCGCCGATTGCAAGGGGAATCAATCCTGCGTGATAAATCACGTAGCCACCAAGGACAAATGCAGAAATCAGCAAAGCTATGGCAAACAGAAGCGCGCTTCTAGGGTTTACGTTATTGTAAATCAGAACAGCATCGGTGGGATCGACATCGTCTTCCGATGAATCGGTTCCCTTCACATAGTCGTAGTAATCATTGAACGTATTCACTGAACTTTGCATCAGAATGCAAATTGCCAGTAAGACAACAGCCAACGTGGCTGATACCTGGTAACCGGTTGCAATGGCCAATGAAGTTGCAACAGCAACAGGCAAAATTGCAGCTGGCCAGGTGTGGGGTGCGGCGATATCAAGTGCCATGTGAGCCGTGAAACGACCATAGGCTCGTTCCTTAGGATTCGATGAGAGGCTTGTCATTGATTGTTTCGCTTTCTAGAATCGTTTTGCAGAAGGCCGTTTCCCGCATCTTTAATGCGGGCAATAGTTTGGTTTTTCAACGTGGCTCCAAGACTTCTCAAGGTAGATGCCAGGAACTGCTTGGTATCGGAGTCGAGTTTTGATCCGGCGCCCATAACAGTGGCGACGTTGGCCCCCAAACGAGTTTGAAACTCAGCCCAGCTTGTTGCGTTGGTCTGCATGATCAAATCATATATCGTTTGAATGAACCGTTCGCGTTCTGCAGGCGTTTTACTGCGCAACCACGTGTCCAATGCTTCATCGAAGAATTGAGCGGAAGCGTTCAAATCTTCTTGGTACACGAAATCGTCCCCATTCACTATCCATGAGAAAGGATGATGTTGGAAGATGGCCGATGCCGACGACTGCACTACACGGTAATCATCGCGGCGTTCCAGTATCATTCCGAATGCGGAAGACTCGGGGACAAGCTTGTGCAGTTTGCAATCGTAATCTGCGGTCGTGCGACGAGGGGAGGGGTCTTCAAGAAACGAGGGTCCGTCGTGATCGTATACCGCCACGATTCGCTGGTAGGTACTTTCATCTGTGCACAAGGCTGCATATTGCGCAAGGTTTCCGCCTTTCGAATGACCGCCAAGTATGAGCGGGCTTTGCGTGGCCGAAGAGACACCGGAAACATACGCTAGGGCAGAGCGTTGGGAGGGAATGACGGGTTTATATGAAAGATTGAAGTCCTCTTTCCAGCCCGTTAGCGTTCCGTCGGTTCCACGGAACGCGATATAAGCTATGGCCCCGCTCGTAGATTGCAGGAAAAACGTAGTAGCCGAGAATTGCTTATCCACTGCGTCGGAGATTTCGTCGACGAAGAACGCTACGGAAACGTTTCGATAGCGTCGACTTGCCCGAATCGCTTGAATAAAGCGCAAGGTGTCCTCAGAGTCCTTTAGCCAGCTCCCTTCAGTGAGCCAGTCGACATCGCATAGGGCCAATATATCGGATAACAATACGGGAGTTGAGGTGTGCGTATCCAATGGGCAGCTAACCGTGGAAAGCTCAGGCTTGAGAACAAGCTTATCGAAATTGAAATAACACAGCGATGAAAGCACTAGTGAATCAACCGCGTTCACGGGTGATTCGGTAAACGTTCGCTGTTCGCGTTCGATATACGTTACGATTGAGTCCATTGCTTCATTCTAATCGTTTTACTAGGTTCTTGGAGGTTGCTATGAAAGTTTGCACACCCATAGCCGTTCGTTATGCGGAAACCGACAAGATGGCGGTTGTCTACCATGCGAACTACTTGCTGTATTTCGAGGACGCCCGCACCCATTTTCTCGAGGAGCTTGGGTATCCCTATGAGCAAATCGAGAAAGCTGGATATTTGTCTCCGGTTGTGTCGTTTGAGGTGCATTACGGAGAGCCTTTGCGGTATGGCGATGTCGCCGTTGTCCGCACTTGGGTCAGCGAATCGCGGGGTACTAAAACCACCTACTCGTACGAGGTGTTCAAGCAAGGCGACGATATCGAGACCGCCAAGCCTTGCTGCACCGGCAGCAGCGTACATTGCCTTGTCGATGCCAACACGTTTAAGCCGGTGAGCATTAAGCGCACGTTGCCCGAGCTGTTTAATCTTTATGAACAAGTTTGTGAAGGATAGGCAATGTATAATAGCGGACTCCATGGCCAGCCATAAGCAGCATCTGAATCTAGCATTCCGTGAGTAGCGGTTCGATCGGTTTGCATAACGGTTCTAAGCCTGTACATAATAAATTGATCTTACAAGTAAAGTCATACCGCTTTGCAGAGTTAACGGGTGCCCCTTGAAGTTGCGATTGCGAACAAAAAAATTTTCGCGTTGGCTTACATGTTAGCAAACAGCTTAGCTAGCCTTGCAGCGCCTTCAGTAATGCTCCGTTGATGTCGCTGTCGACAATCCATGACTTATCGACCTTATGCAAAGTTACCGTAATAGGGTCATGTGTCACGGGTTCTGCTGCACTGATGATAGCGAGTGCGTTTTCGGCAACTTCGGATTTCGTTTGCTCCTCAGTGTTGTTTGCGCTCGCGCCGGATTCGAAATCTTCTTTGGCTTTCTGGTCAAGGGCAGCAAAGATGCTGTCCGTGGTTTTGCAGGTGATGGTGACATCGACGGTTGCCATGTCCTTGTTGATATCGATAGGGCCTAGCGTGTAGTCAAACCCATCAAGGAACGTGGAGATATACGTCACCGGGTCAATGCCGACATCTGAGATCTGCTGCTTGGCGTCGTCTGAGAGCAAGCTTGCCAACATAGCTTCATCTTTTGATTTGATAGCTTCCAGTGGTTGAGAGATCGCTTGTTCGATGCGTTCCTCGTTCGAAGGGCCGCAACCTGTTAATCCTAGCAACAGAAAACCAGTAGCGACCATGACCGCAGCGACACAGGCAACACGAATCGATATCGACTTGAAATCTAGTGCTTTAGAGTTCATGAAGCAACCACCTTAGATTTTCAGTTCGCTAGTTTACATAACATATATTATCGGTAATTTATTAGACGGCCTTAGGAATCATTCACTCGAGTGGGCTCTTGGATTTCAAAGAGCCCACTCTTCGGTTTTGGATTGCTGATTCACCACGTTTTCTGATGAACGGCAATTGATATGTCAAGGGACTTGCGGAATACGCCTTAACCCCATGTCGAGGAACCAGCAGCGGTTCCTGCACTCATATTGCCGGCAACGCTTGCAAAATCTCCGCTTTGGAGCATCTGCTCGATAACGGGAAACATGATTACAAACGAGATCGCGTTAAGCGCTACGGCTACCAAGCAGATGATCAATGCTGTACGCGTTGGTTTCAGCATGTCACGAGCCACTGCGGCGGTTTCGTTGGATTTCTGCATGAGTGCTCGCAATTTGCGGTATGCCAGAAATGCGCAGATGGTGCCAACGGTTCCTTGCAAAATGCCACCAACAAACAGCGAAACAGGACCTGCAATGTAGGCAAAAGTCGTTTGCGAACGTACAGACCTCAGCGTACGTTCATCTAGCGCGTTCGGCTTAAACTGCTTATCACCGTTGTCGGTGTTCGATTGCGTTTCCGCATTGTTATACGGCTTGTGATTCTCGTCGAGGTAAGGACCTGGACGGTTGTCGTTTTGATCGGCCACATTTGCTCCTAATTGCTTATTCCGCTGCTACCGAAACCCGATGCCCCTCGTTGCGAGCATAACAATTCCTCAACGTGTTCGAATTCGATTAATGGCACGGGCATGACGATAAGCTGTGCGATTCGGTCACCGATTTCAATCGTAAACGAATCGTTTGGGTCGGTGTTCACGAGAACAACCTTTAACTCGCCTCGATAATTGCTATCAACAAGGCCGGGTGCGTTGACGATGGAAATGCCATGTTTAGCGGCTAAACCGCTGCGGGGTAACACGAAACCTGCATATCCTTCAGGAAGTGCGATTGCCAATCCGGTTGGCACCATTGCGCGCTCCTGAGGTTTCAGCACGATTCGTTCAACGGATCTCAAATCCACGCCAGCGTCACCGTTATAGGCGGTATGAGGAATCTGGGCATCTTCGCAAAGAGTTTTTATCGGGACATGCACGGTACTCATAGGCTATTTCAACCCTTCAAGAGCTGCAGCGAACTCCTCAACATTTTGAAAATCTTTATACACGCTTGCGAAACGTACGTACGCAACATCATCAAGCTTGGCTAACCGCACCAACGCCATATCACCGAGTTCTTTTGAGCCGATTTCGCTTTTAGATGCATTGCGAAGCTCTGCTTCAATGCTGTCGATCAATGCGCCTAATTGCTCGGGAGCGATAGGCCGCTTTGCGCAAGCAATCAGAAGACCCCTCATCAGCTTCTGTCGGTCGTAGGCTTCAGACGACCCATCGGACTTGATGATAATGAGTGGATTGTCGCCTAAGCGCTCATACGTAGTAAACCTTCGACCGCATTCGAGACATTCGCGCCTACGACGAATGCTGCTACCATCATCAGATGGACGGGAATCAACTACTTTGGATTCAACGTTTCCGCATGCCGGGCATTTCATACAATCGCACTCCTTCGCTCGATGATATGTAGCCTAACATACAAGATATAGCGGTTAATACCCAGTTGTAAAAGAGTGCATCAAATCGTGACACAAGATATTGACCTTAGAAGCAAGCTGGGACAAGCAAGGTTTTACAAAATCCCGGCAACAATGGTAAGCAATGTTAACAGAGCGATCACGCCAAAGGTTTGGGCTGGGGTTGCTCGCGATTCTGACCGGCGAAGCGCATAGGGGTTATGGCGATCGTCGATATAGGAGCAATCGTGCTGCTGGTTCCGAACGCAAGAAGATGACGCTGTCCCGCTGATTTGCCGTGAATCATTGCCGGCTCCGGGGAATTGAATTATATGCGCAGATGAAACGCGCATATCGAGCTTAAGTGCCGTTGTGCCGTTAACCGCCGGATGAGAATCACCGTGTTGCATATTTCCTCCCCTTTGCTCTTGCGTAGAACCTTTGTTCGCATATATAATAGAGCGAACAAAGGTTCATGTCAACAAATAAACAAACGGATGTTCGTTATGCAAACCTCGAAAGGAAAGCCCATGACTGAGAAGATCACTAAACGCCAGCAGGCGGTGCTCGATGTCATCGAGCAGTGTATTCGCGAAAAGGGTTTTGGTCCTACGGTTCGCGAAGTGTGTCAGGCTTTGGGGCTTTCCTCTCCTTCCACGGTACATGTTCACCTGAAAGCCCTTGAGGAAAAAGGCCTCATCAAACGCGATGCATTAAAATCGCGTTCGATTGCGCTCACCTATCCGCTAGACCATACGGAAGACGCAACGAATATCATCCAAGCTCAATTTGACGATATCGTTTCTGTTCCGTTGGTTGGAGATGTTGCTGCAGGCGTCCCCATCCTTGCCGAGCAAAACATCACCAACACCATGTCGCTGCCTACCGAAATCGTTGGCGATGCCCCGTCTTTTATGTTGTCCGTGCACGGCGAAAGCATGATTGAAGCAGGCATCAACGATGGCGATTACGTTGTGGTTAAAGAGCAGCCGGTCGCAAACAACGGTGACATTGTTGTAGCTATCATCGATGATGGCGCCACGGTGAAACGCTTCTATAAAGAGCAGGATCATATTCGACTGCAGCCGGAAAACTCCTCCATGGAACCCATTATCACCACTAACTGCTCTATCGCTGGCAAAGTGGTCGCTGTCTTTCGTCGTTTGTAATCGTATCGTTTTGGGTCAAGGTGTCCCATCGGGCTATGTTTGTTATGCATTGTTCTAACGGGCGATTACCTGATAGATATATGTGTTCGGGAAATACAGGAAATTTGGGAGAGCACGATTCCGGTCAACTTACCAACGATATATTATGATTGTTCGGTAATGTAGGTTACGTTCATTGCTCATGCTCCCAAAACCCAAATGTTCGAGCCGTCATCAACCAGGAATGTCAATGGCGGCTCGAATGGGTCAAGTTCGATGCAACTGATTAGACTTCGTGCAGGTCTTTCGTGCAAATGTAATCGGTCGCAATCTTGTTATCTGCTGATTGCTGTAGGTAGTGCCTAATCTGCATAAGGCCTACTTGTTATTCTCCCCTTTACGCGTTGCAGAACGCTGTAAACTCATCGACAAATGGTTTTGGTACCAACATCGTAAGATGAGTGCCAGTTTCGATGTGCTCTTCGGTGATGATCCTGCATCGCTCATGCGCCTTCGACACCATATCGCCTCGTTGATATGGAATCACTACATCAAGGTGCGTGTCTTGAGCGGATGCAACATGGGCGATTCTATCGACAAGCTGGTCTATGCCCTCCCCTGTTTCCGCTGACACCAGCAATGAATCATATCGATGAGCTAATGCTGCCTGCTCTTCTGCCGTTAGCAAATCGCATTTATTGAAAACCAGCAATCTGGGCAATGCTTGAGCCTTGATTTGCTCGAGCACTTCATC
>CALEWN010000041.1 GCA_937925385.1 uncultured Senegalimassilia sp. | reverse complement strand
CAGGTCATCCCGCTGGTCGAGGGTGATACGCAGGTAGTGGTCCAGGAAGTGCAGAACGGCACGGCGGGCGCGGTGCTGGCCTGCGCCGATGCCTTCGCCGGCTTCGACGGGTCGCTGTCGGTGCTCACCGGCGACTGCCCGCTCATCAAGCCCGAGACCATCGCCCGTCTGGCGCAGGTGCGCGACGAGAACGACGCCGCCGTGGTGGTGCTCACCATGAAGCTGGACGACCCCACCGGCTACGGCCGCATCATCCGCGATGCCGACGGCCAGGTCGAGCGCATCGTCGAGCAGAAGGACGCCACGCCCGAGGAGGCGGCGGTCAACGAGTGCAACTCCGGCTTCTACTGCTTCGACGCACGCGCGCTGTTCGACGCGCTCGGCCAGGTGGACGACGACAACGCCCAGGGCGAGTTCTACCTCACCGACGTGCTCGAGATCTGCCGCAACGCCGGCCGTCCCGTGCTGGCGCTTGCCACCGACGACGCCGCCGAGTGCCTGGGCGTCAACTCTCGCATCCAGCTGGCTCAGGTCACCAAGGTCATGCAGCGCCGCATCAACCATGCCCACATGTCAGCCGGCGTCACCATGGTCGACCCCGACCAAGTGTGGATCGGCCCCGACGTGAAGATTGCCCAGGACGTCGAGCTGCTTCCCCAGGTCATGCTCATGGGCGCCACCGAGATCGGCGAGGACAGCGTCATCGGCCCGAACACGCGCTTGACCGACACGAAGGTCGGCCGCGGCTGCGTCATCGAGGAGACGGTGTCCATCGAGGCGCAGATCGACGATGCCGCAACCGCCGGCCCGCGCGCCTACCTGCGCCCGGGCACGCACCTGTGCGAGGGCGCGAAGGCCGGCACGCACGTGGAGATCAAGAAATCCACCATCGGCCGCGGCAGCAAGGTGCCGCATCTCAGCTACATCGGCGACACCACCATGGGCGAGGGCGTCAACATCGGCGCCGGCTCCATCACCTGCAACTACGACGGCAAGAAGAAGTGGCCCACCACCATCGGCGACAACGTGTTCGTGGGCAGCGACACCATGATGGTTGCTCCCGTCGTTATCGGCGACGGCGCCATCATCGGTGCGGCGTCGTGCATCACCAAGGAAGTGGCGCCCGACGCGCTGGCGCTCACGCGCCCCGAGCAGCAGGAGATCCCCGGCTGGGCCGCCAAGAAACGCGCCCGTCAGGCCGCCGAAGGCAAGTAAGCCGCGTCTTCCATAAACCGCTGGGCCGGCTGGCCGTGAAGTCCTGGTAGAGGGTTCACGTGCCAGCTGGCCTTTTCCTTTTCCGCCGGGTAGAATGATTTCCGTATGAACAACTGCGAAGCGATGCGAAGGAGCACGCGCATGACTGCGGATATGGAAAAGCGTAAGAGGATGGCAGTGTTTTCGGGTTCCTCGAACCTGAAGCTGGCCGATGAGATCGCGCGGGAGATTGGCATCTCCCTGGGCAATGTGAAGCTGGAGAAGTTCGCCAACGGCGAAATCTACGCTCGCTACCAGGAAAGCGTCCGCGGCGCCGATGTGTTCATCGTGCAGTCCGTGTGCTCGAGCCCCAACGGCTTCGACGTCAACGACAACCTCATGGAGCTGCTCATCATGATCGACGCCGCTAAGCGCGCCAGCGCGCACAGCGTCAGCGCCGTCATCACGCATTACGGTTACGCGCGCCAGGACCGCAAGGCCGCCCCGCGCGAGCCCATCACCGCCAAGCTGGTGGCCGACCTGCTCACCGCCGCCGGCGCCGACAACATCATCGCCATCGACCTGCATCAGGACGCCATCCAGGGCTTCTTCGACAAGCCGGTCAACCATATGACGGCCATGCCCATCTTCGTGGACTACTTCAAGCAGATGGGCTTCAAGTCCGAGGAGCTGTGCGTGGTGTCCCCCGACGTGGGTCGCGCAAAGGCCGCCAAGAAGTTCTCCACGCTGCTTGATTGCGACATCGCCATCATGCACAAGGACCGCCCGAAGCACAATCAGGCCGAGATCACTGCCCTGATCGGCGACGTGAAGGACAAGATCTGCATCCTCAACGACGACATGATCGACACCGCCGGCAGCCTGGTGGCCGCAGCCACCACGCTCAAGGCCAAGGGTGCGAAGAAGATCTATGCCTGCGCAACGCACGGCCTGTTCAGCGGCCCTGCCTACGAGCGTCTTGAGAACTCCTGCATCGAGGAGGTCGTGGTCACCAACGCCGTGCCCGTGCCGCTTGAGCGCCAGACCGGCAAGATCAAGGTTGTCACGCTGGCCCCGCTGTTCGCGCAGACCATCAAGAACGTGTACAACAACGGCTCCGTCGCCTCCCTTTTCGAGTAGCCGTATCCGCCGGCGCGCTGCCGGCAGCATATACGACACCGCGGGCGCTTCTGCAGCTTGCCTTCGCCGTATGCCGAAACCAGGGCGAACCCTGTTTTCGGCTTTAGGCGAAAGTGCGGCGCAGAAGCACCCCTTTCTAACTGTTGCGCATCGGTGATTTGGAAGGACTTATGTTTCTAATCGTTGGCCTGGGGAATCCAGGCGAGGAATACGAGCACACGCGCCACAACGCCGGCTTCGATTCGCTTGATCTGGTGGCCGAAGAGGTAGGCGCGCGCTATTGGAAGACTGAGTGCGGCGCGCTCACGGCCAAGGGCGTGTGGCGCGACCACGACGTGGTGCTGGCAAAGCCGCAAAGCTACATGAACACGTCGGGCGGGCCGGTGAAGCAGCTGATGAACGCGTACGGCGTGAAGGCCGACCATCTGATCGTCATCCATGACGAGCTGGATATCGACCCGGGTACCATTCGCGTGAAGTTCGGCGGTGGCCACGCCGGCCATAACGGGCTTCGCAGCATCTGCGACAAGCTGGGCACGCGCGACTGGTTCCGCGTGCGCTGCGGCATCGGCCGCCCGCCGGGACGCATGCCGGTGGTCGATTGGGTGTTGGGCCGTCCGAAGAAGGAGCAGGCTGACGATTTCGCCCAGGCCACGCACTTGGCAAGCCAGGCTGCCCTGGGCCTGGTCACGGATGGTCTGGAGAAAACCCAGCAACGCTTCAACTAACGAGCGCCGTGCGGGTGGATAGGGGGCGGAGACGTGTTCGCGGTGGCCCTTCGGGGGCGCAGGGTTTTCACCGTGAACGCACTCCGTCCCCTGTTCGCTAGCTTCTCCGCTTGCCTGTTTCGCCGTGCTTGAGCGGCTTGCGAAAGGAGGGCCTTTTGCCTGCAATCGACAAACGCGCTGCATATGCGCTGTTCGCTCTCGTGGTGCTTACCACGGCGTGCGGCAACCTGTCGCAAACCGCCGTGAACGCCATGATGATGGGCATCGTGGTCGATATGGGCGTCACCGTGGAGCTTGGCCAGTGGCTGAGCACCGGCTACATGCTCATGCTCGGGGTCGCCGTGCCGGCCGTCACTTGGATTTCCAAGCGTTTTAGCGCGCGGCAGCATGTTCTGCTCGGCATGGGGCTTTCCCTTGCGGGCTCGCTCGTATGCATGGCGGCGCCCGACTTTCGGGTGCTGCTGGCGGGGCGCATCCTGCAGGCGGTTTCCACCGGCATGCTTTTGCCGTTCATGACCACCATCGCCTTGGTTAGCTTCCCTCCGGGCCGCCAGGCCACGGCCATGGGCATCGCGGGGGTGGCCATGGGCTTCGCGCCCAACATCGGGCCCACCGTGGGCGGCGCCATGGCATCGGCGTGGGGTTGGCGCAGCTTCTTCGTCCTGTTGGCGGCGTTGACCTGCGTGCTGGCGGTGTGCGCTTTGGTAATGGTGAAGCCTTCGAAGCCGCAAGACGCCTCCGCCCGCCTGGATACGGTCTCGCTGATCTTATCCACCTTGGGCTTGGGAGGCGTGCTGCTGGGCTTCAGCAATGCATCGTCCTTCGCCCTGAGCAGCCCGTACGTATGGGCTCCGCTTGTTGCGGGCGCTGCCGTGTGCGCGGCGTTCGTCGTTCGCCAAAAGCGTTCGGACAGCCCGCTCATCGACATGGGCGTGTTCCGTTCGCGTCGCTTCAACGCCGGCTTCGCGACGCAGAACCTGCTGTTCGCCTCGTTCATGGGCGTCACGCTGGTGGTGCCCCTTTACGTGGAGGGCCTGTGCGGCGGCACGGCGCTTCAGGCGGGCATGGTGCTGCTTCCCGGAACCGTCGCCGCGCTCGTGCTTAACCCGCTCGGCGGCGTGCTGACCGACCGCATAGGCGCGCGAAAGGTGTGCCTGGTAGGCGGGCTTATGCTCTCCGCCGGTGCCGTTCCCATGTGCTTTTTGGACGCCGCCTCGCCGCTGTGGCAGGCGGTCGTATTCCAGGGCGTGCGTGCATGCGGCGTGTCGCTGCTCATCGGCCCGCTCACCCAGTGGAGCCTGGCGGACCTGCCGCGGCCGCTTGTGCCGCACGGCAGCTCGTTGTCCATCGCGGTGCGTCAGGCCTGCGCCAGCTTCGGCACGTCGGCCATGGTGCTCGCCATCTCGGCGGGGCAGGCGATCGCCTCTCGCGGCGGCCTTGCCGGCGGGCTGCAGGCCGCGCCGGACGCGCTCGCGGCTCTGCCGTACCATCTGGCGTTCGGCTTCTCAGCCGTGCTGTCGCTGTGCTTGTTCGCGGCCGTGGCGTGGAAGGTCCGTTAGCGCATCTTATGCCGTTCGCGGTCGTTTTCGCGCCAATGGTTGCACGTTCCGGCCCGTCTGGTATACTTCACTTCAGCACTCTACTGTGGTAAAGTGATTGCCAAGGAACCAAGTAGCCATGCCCGCGGGCATGCGCGGAAGGGAAGGGAACATGAAGAAGAAGCTCCTCGGCCTGGTGGCATGCGTGGCCACGCTGGCCCTGTCCGGCGCCCTGCTTGCGGGTTGCTCGGGCTCCGGCGACAAGACCGGTGGCGACTCCGCTGACGGCAAGGAAGCCCTGACGGTCGGCTTTGACCAAAGCTATCCGCCGTACGGCTTCGTCGGCGACGACGGCAAGTACACCGGCTTCGACCTGGATCTGGCCCAGGCCGTGTGCGATAAGAACGGCTGGGAGCTGAAGCTGTCCGCCATCGACTGGGATGCCAAGGACGCGCTGCTGGCCCAGGGCAACATCAACTGCATCTGGAACGGCTTCACCATGGAGGGTCGCGAGGATGGCTACACCTTCTCCGATCCCTACATGCTCAATGAGCAGGTCATTGTCGTGAAGGCCGGCAGCGACATCTCCGATTTCGCTGGCCTGTCCGGCAAGACCGTCATGACCCAGGTCGACTCCGCGGCGCTTGACGTGCTCGAGGGCGACCAGGCCGCCGTTGCCGCCACCTTCAAGGGCGGCGCTGCCCAGACCATCGGCGACTACAACAACGCCTTCATGCAGCTTGACTCCGGCATGATCGACGCCGTGGCCTGCGACCTGTCCATCGCTCAGTACCAGATCGCCGCGAACCCCGACAAGTACGTGCAGCTGCCCACCGCCCTGTCCACCGAGCACTATGCCGTGGGCTTCAAGAAGGGCGACACCGAGCTGGCCCAGAAGGTCACCGAGACCCTGAAGCAGCTCGACGCCGACGGCACCGTCAAGCAGCTGTGCGAGAAGTACGCCAGCTACGGCATCAGCTACGACAACTGGGTGCTCGGCAAGTAATGCCCCCGCTTGCCCCCGGCAAGCAGCTTGATAGCGTATCCTATTAGGGCCGGAGATGCGAACCCCTTGCCCCATGCACGATGCGACGCGAATCCAATAGCGTTCACGTGCATGGCGGGCAGGGGAAGCATCCCCGGCCTTCCGGCTGATTTACCCCGCCAACCTGCGAAGGTTGGCATTCGGCGTGTTAAGACAAGAGCGTTTCTCTTGGAAGGAGACCAATGGAATTCGGAACCATGATGGGGCTGCTGCTCTCCGGCCTGCAGTTCACCGCCATCATCTTCGTGGTCACGCTTGTGGGCGCGTTGCCCCTCGGCGTGCTGGTGGCGCTTGGCCGCATGAGCAAGTTCAAGCCGCTATCGCTTTTGGTGCAGTTCTATATATCGGTCATGCGCGGCACGCCGCTTATGCTGCAGCTGATGATGTGGATGTTCGGCCCGTTCTACCTGTTCGGCGCCTCCATGGGCCCGGATTGGAAGTACTTCGCGTGCTGCATCGGCTTCATCCTGAACTACGCTGCCTACTTCGGCGAGATCTACCGCAGCGGCATCCAGTCCATCCCGCGCGGCCAGTACGAGGCCGCCGAGGTGCTCGGCTACACGCGCACGCAGACCTTCATGAAGATCATCCTGCCGCAGGTGTTCAAGCGCATCCTTCCCGCCATGGGCAACGAGGTCATCACGCTGGTCAAGGACACGTCGCTGGCGTTCGTGCTCGGCATCATGGAGATGTTCACGCAGGCCAAGGCCATCGCAGCCGCTCAAACCAGCATGATGCCCTACGTCATCGCCGGCCTGATCTACTGGGTGTTCAACTTCGTGGTGGTCATGGTGCTCAACCGCGTCGAGAAAAGGATGAACTACTATCATGACTAACCCCCTTGTTTCCCTTTCGCACGCACGTAAAAGCTTCGGTAAAACCGAGGTGCTCAAAGATATCTCCCTGTCGGTGGAGCAGGGCCAGGTCGTCGCCATCATCGGCCCTTCCGGTGGCGGCAAATCCACGCTTCTGCGTTGCATGACGCTGCTTGAAACCCTTGACGGCGGCAGCCTGTCCTACGGCGACCTTGCCGTGGCGACCGACAACGGTTCCGGTTCTGTGTACGGCGGCAAGGCCGTGCTCTCGCAGGCGAAAACGCGCTTCGGTCTGGTGTTCCAGAACTTCAACCTGTTCCCGCACTACACGGTGCTGAAGAACGTCACCGACGCGCCGCTTTCCGTGCAGAAGCGCCCGAAGGACCAGGTCATGGCACAGGCGCACGAGCTTCTGGTGAAAATGGGCCTGGAGGGCAAGGAGAACATGGTTCCCTGCGAGCTCTCCG
>CALEWN010000040.1 GCA_937925385.1 uncultured Senegalimassilia sp. | reverse complement strand
AAAGCGATATCTAGCAAGTGGTTAATGAAGAGCGCAAAGGAGCACTCATGAATCCTATCAAGAAAGTTGTATTCGTATCTGTTGGTTGCCTGTGCGCTGCTTTGGGCATCGCCGGTGCATTCTTGCCCGTATTGCCCACAACTCCGCTTCTCCTTGCTGCGGCCTTTCTGTTTTCGCGCAGTTCGCAACGATTGAATAACTGGCTGATCAAAACGAAAGTGTATAAAGCATATGTCGAGCCTATCAATTCCGGCGAAGGCATCCCTCTTTGCAAGAAAGCCTCGATATTGGGCGTTTCCTATGTCGTTATGGCGATAAGCGCATTTGCGGTTGCCCGTCCTTCGGTATGGGTCATTTTAGGTTGCGTGGCGCTGTTCTTGTTTTGGCTGATCGGGTTCCATGTTCCAACGGCTTCCGCAAAAGGGGCTGAATGATGGTGGAGCAGCGCTAGATCTTTTTGCACCGGGCGTCGGGCGAGTCGTCATGAAATAACTCTTCGCTATTTGCGAAACGTTCTTAACAACCCGCATGCCTCACTCTGATATGCGAACGGTTCTCAAATTGAAGGCAGGCGGAAGGTATACGCGAACAAAACAACACGGCACAGTGGCAGGCTATCATCGATTGTCTGTCCGAAGCGGGCAGTCACATGACCGCCTCGGCTGTGGTTGCCATGTTGTGCGTCGTGGGGCTTTCCGCATGCTCCGGCACCTCGAACAACTCGAATACGGCTGCGAACGATAGCCAATCCTCAAACGAATCCCAGAAGGTTCAGGTGGTGGCAAGCTTCTACCCGATGGCCGACTTTGCCCAGAAAATCGGAGGACAACACGTTGAAGTCACGAACCTCTGCTCGGCGGGAACCGAACCGCACGAATGGGAGCCGTCGCCGAACGACGTCAGGGCCATCGAAGGTGCCGATGTCTTCGACAGGGAATTCTCCGAGCAGCTTTCCCAAACTTCCGGTAAGACCATCGTCGTGTCCCATGAGGCATTCGGTTATCTGTGCGACGCCTACGGCTTGACCCAGGAGCCGATCACGGGCATGGATGCGGAAGGTGAGCCCGATGCGAAGGCCATGGCCGAAATCGTTCAGTTCGTGCGCGATCGCAATGTGAAGGTTATCTTCTCGGAAGACCTGGTGAGCCCGAAGGTTGCCCAGCAGATCGCCGATGAGACGGGCGCCTCGTGCGAGGTTCTCAACCCCGTTGAAGGCCTTGAGCAGGATGAGCTCGATGCTGGTGAGGACTACTTCTCCGTTATGCGTGACAACCTCAAGGAGCTTGTCAGCGCGCTGAACCAGCAGTAAAGCGAAGGCGGATATGGTCGGAGGCTTTAGGGAATTCGCAAGGGGTTGCACCTTGGCGGGAGGAATGCAGTCGCGCGCGGTGCGGATGTCGCATGTGTCGTTCTCCTACGGAGAGTCAACGGTGCTTGTGGATGCGAATTTGAGCATCGAGCTGTTCTGGGTGACTATCGACGAGCGCGCCGCGCGGCTCGCCGGCGTGCGCGTGACGGCGGTGATCTTCACGTTCATCCTGATAACGGCCGTGGTGGAGTCCATCGCGTCGCGCACGACAGTCACGACTTGCCTGAGCCTGGGATGGGCTGTGGGGACTCGTCGTTGGGGTCGGGGTCGGACGATTTGAGCGGGATTCCGCTCTCCCTGGTCATTTGAAGACAGAAGGCATGCGCGGCCGACGACAAGCCGATCGGGCTCAGTTGGAACCGTTGAGAGCTACGAGATGCTGTCGGAAAAGATCGACGGCATGGGATTGCTTCGCTCCTCGCTTCCAGCAAACATCGACATGGACGACTGCGGGCGGGTAGATGAGACGAAACTCGATACCGGTACCGTTGCCTGCGGGAACGAGCTGATCAAGCGCGATCAGGTAGCCCATATGCTCTCGCAGGAGATACTCGGCGCTGCGGACAAGGTTGTATGTGGCCATGACGTTGACCTGTCCGGCATATTCGCCGAACCAGCTCGCCATGACGCCTGTGTTATCCGCTTGCTCAGAAGAGATAAGGGGCTTACCGGCGAGATCCTCCGGGGAGATGGTCTCTTTAACCGCGAGGGGATCGTCTGCAAGCATGTAGACGCCCCAAGCATCGGTGGCACGCAAGCGAATGTAATCGTAGTCGCTGACGTTGGGATAGCCTAAAAGCACGGCGAAATCGGCGATGCCGTTGTCGAGGCGATGCGTGGCCACCGATGCGTCTGCGCTGTGGATATGGAAGCGCGCCTGAGGATATTCCGCTTGGAACGTGGAAACGGCGTGGGATGTACGGCTAGGCTCGAGCGATGACGCATCGGGGCTTGCGAGGGCGCTGGGAAGCGGAACCGTGACCGTGTCCTTCGAGCTCCCGTACCTCCACGAGCAGATGGGGCGCGGATGGCGAAACGGGGACGTGAACCACAACCTCGGCGGCGGGTGGTTCGCGGTGCTCTATGCCGACGAGGAGAACCCCCCTGCGCTACGGCGACCAGGTGAACATCGGGCGTATCGACGGGCCCGTCGATACGGTGAGCGGCCTGCAAGGCACGTTCAATCTTCGGACCGAGAAAGTGTAGCTTCTTCGGAAAGGAAATAGCATGTATAACAAGACTCTCGAGCTAAGCAACGGCATAAAGGCTCCCCAGCTGGCGCTTGGCACGTGGCTCATCGACTACGACAAGGCGGGCAAGATCCGCGCGATCGGCGTATCCAACTTCCTGAAGGTCGACATCGACAATCTGCTTGAGAAGGCCGAAGTAAAGTCTATGGTCAACCAGGTGCTGTGCCATATCTCCAACACCCCGATCGAGCTCATCGAGTACTGCCAGGAACAGGGCATCGTCATGGAGGCGTACAGCCCCACGTCAAGCGCATGATTGCCGGAATGGAGGGGTTCGAGGTACGCAGCGAGGACGTTCCCCGCTGCCCGCATTGCGGCTGGCAGCTCGTGCCGTGGGTGCGCGACGACACATTTTTGGAGGGCAGCGCCTGGCGCGAGGGCGTCGAGCGCTACGAGAACTTCGTGCGCGAGCGCCGCGACGGCAGATTGCTTCTCCTTGAGCTCGGCGTGGGCGAAATGACCCCCGGCATCATCACGCTCCCGTTCTGGAGCCTGACCGCGCGGCTTGCCCACGCGCATCTGCTGAGCGTCAACATCGCGAACGGCTCGGCTCCTTCAAGAGAAAACTCATTTCAAACTCAGCCGTTTCGTGCATTATCGTTGCATGAGTTTTTGGCTTGAGTTCAGCGATGGATGATTATGCTGCGTGAGCTGCCGAAACAACTTATTTCTAACACGACGGAACTTCTCGTTCGACCAGGGCTTTCTCAAAGATGCATCGAGGAGGACGTCTCGCTTGCCGGTAAAGACTGTCTAAGTGTCATTCTTGGGGAAACTCAAAAGGAGTGCTTCAGCTGCTCACGGTGTCTCTTTCATTACTCCTGTGCAAACTCGCAATGCTTTTGGGATGGTGCGACTTGGATTGGGCGCTGCGGGCCACTAAGCCTCTGATGCCTGGGATTGGACACGCAAGTTTGATAGTGTTTGCGCTCCGCGCCTTACTCGCGCGGCTGAAGGGCATTTACTACATTTACGCTACCTGAGCTGTTTGCAGCTCGGTACCCTGAAGGCGATCGTCCGAAGGTTGCCGCGAAAGCGGCGGAGAATTTGCTCGGGTTGCGATATCCCACGGAGAGTGCAATGTCCGATATGTTTTTATCGGTAGCGACAAGAAGCTGGGCGGCGCGCCCCATACGGCATTGGCGGCGGTATGCCATCGGCGCAATCCCGAACGCCTTCGTGAATTTTTCCTTGAAAGCGGATATGCCCATACATGACGCTTCTGCCACATCTGCAACTGCGACGTTCTGCTCGAGATTCGATCCGAGAAGCCTCATGCCCCTTTCAAGAGATTCGATAGTACTTCTTTGCAGATAGTCTTCTGCTCGCGGGGCAAGACGAGGGGTCGCGTTGACAAGAGAGATGAGTTCGAGCGCTTTGAGACGCAGCCGCATCAGCGGTTCCCGTTCGTCGATATCCCAAAACGATTCGAGAAGAGCCTTCATTGAGGGGTCGGGCGCATAGATCTTGCAGCCGCTCGACCCCGTGAGCCGCTGCGCGAGGGCATCGAAGTCGAGGGAGAGGAGGCGGGAGAGAACCTCCGCTCCCTCCGACCGGCTGATTCTGATGGTAAATCCTGTGTACAGCGGCGCGGGAAACCTCATGGAGCGCTTTCTAATCCGCTCGTCATGCACGGCAAGCTCACCGTCTCCGAGGCGGATGCCATCGTCAAGTTGGAACCGACCGCGCAAGCACCAGTCAATCTGGAGCTCGAGCGGCTCGATGTCATCCCATGACGCGGTGTCTTGGGGGATGTTGTTGAACGCCAGGGAAACGCCGTTGAAGAGCTCGAACACATCAATGACGCCCGCCTCGCTGCCGTCCATGCGCAGATGGTATCGAATGGACGCCCCGTCCGCTCTGACGGCGCGCAGCTTGTCGGCGTTTCTCTTTGCGAGTATGTCGAATACTGTCATGGCCTCACTCCTTCTGTCGCGAAGAAGGAGTCTTGCGGATTGGCGGATCATCTTCTCCTGCATGGTATTCCGACCGAAAGAAGGACGCTAGCCGGCTGATGCCGCTTTCTTCGAGCGGGTAAGCCTCCGTGATTCTCCCCCTGTCCATTACGGCGACGTGCGTGCAGCATGATAGCACGAGCTCCGGATCGTGCGTGATGACGACCTGCGTGATGCCTCGTTCGCGCACGCGGCGGATGCCTTCGGCGACCTGTCGCATGTGGAAGAGGTCGAGACCGCTCGTCGGCTCGTCGTAGACGACGAGCGCCCGGTTGGTGGCAAGCGCTTGGGCGATGGCGACGCGCTGGCGCTGCCCACCCGAAAGCGACAGCGGGTGATCTTCGGCGAACAGGTCGAGGTCGAGGTCGCGCAGGATGTCGAGTCCGCGTTGCCGCCTGTCGGGTCCCTCCATGCCGAGCATCACCTCGTCGAGCACGCTTTCCGAGAAGAGCTGGTGGCTTGCATCCTGCATGACCATGAAGCATTTGCGCCTGCGCGCACGCTTTCCCAGGCGTGCCCCTTCTAAGGTCACGGTTCCGTCGCATCGGTTGAGGCCGCATACGGCTTCGGCGAAGGTGGACTTTCCAGCGCCGCATGCGCCGACAAGTGCCGTGATGCTTCCGACGGGAAACTCGAGGCTGGCGATTTCGAGGGTTTTCTCGAGGACTCCGTTTTTCCGGCAGCGTGCTGTCAGGTTCTCGAAGCGCACCGCGTTTTCTCCGAGCGTTGTCTTTTGCGCATAGGGCATCGCTGGAATGCCACAGCGACCGCCGTTTCGGAAGATACCGTCGATGCTTCGCGCGCGCAGCCCGAGCCGTATGCGCTCGGCATCGTCGAGACGCTCGAACTCGTCAGCCGTCCATCGGCGCGCGAGGCGGCCGCTGTCGAGGTAGAGCACGTGATCTGCGATCCCTTCAAGGTAGTGGATCCGATGCTCTGCCACGAGCACGGCGGTCCCTGTGGCCTTCCAGCGCGCAATTGCCAAGCGAAGCTGCGCGATTGCCTCGAAGTCGAGGTTGGACGACGGCTCGTCCAGCACGATGAGCGCGGGAGACGTAGCCGCGGCGCTTGCGCATGCCACGTGCTGCTTCTGACCGCCCGAGAGAGAAAAGAGGCTTTCGTCGATCAGGGGTGTTAGATTGAACTCCTTTGCCGAAGCGTCCACCCGCCGTTCGATATCGGCGGGTTCGAATCCCAGGTTCTCGCATCCGAAGGCGACTTCCCCTCGAACATCGACGTTGTAGAACTGAGTCTTGGGATTTTGAAAGACGCTGCCGACGAATCGTGCGGTCTCCCAGAGCTTCGCATGCGCGACGTCGAGGCCGCATACGCGAACGGTGCCGGTTTCCGCCCCTTCGTAGAAATGCGGCGCGAGGCCATTCGCGAGGCGCGTGACGGTGGTCTTGCCGCAGCCGGACGGCCCGCACAGCAATGCAACCTCGCCTTTTCCCAGCGAAAGGGATATTCCCTCGACACCTGCTCCGGAGTGTCCCCCCGCATAGGAAAACGACGCTTCGCTCATGAAAAGGACGGGGGATTCGGTCTGTGCTTCTTTTATCATGCGATCGCCTCCGGTAATGCGAGGCTCAAGGCGAGCGCCGCCGTTGCAGCAAGTGACACGGCGACAACTACAGCGTCGACCAATGCGAACCCGACGCTGCCGGTGTTCGTTCTTGGCCAAGGCGCGCCGAGTCCTCGCGCCAAAGCGGCCGCGGACAGATCCTCCCCGATGGAGACGGCGCAGCTCATGAGCGGGACGAGGCAGTTTGCCACATAGGATGCCCCGCAGGAGATCGGGGTGATGTTTCGCATCCGCATGGCAGCGTTGATTGCCCGCGCTTCCTGGCCAAGCGTGGGAAAGAACCTGAACAGCACCGACAGCGGGATGGCGATCCAGTCGGGAATGCGCATGCGCCCCATTGCCGCCATGAACTCGGATACCGTTGTCGTGGCGAATACGAAATACGCGAGCGCAAGGGTGGGCACGAAGCGGGAGACTACGGTCGCTGTCGCAACGACAATAGCGTTCGCTATGCCTTCAAGCGCGGGTGCGGCGAACGCAGCGAGCGCGTAGGACCCGAGATACGCCGCGAGCATGATCCCTGCCGCACGCATGCGCCCTGATATCGCGAGCAGGCCGAACGGAAACAGCAGCATCGCCGTGCGCACGGCGAACATCGCGCCTCCGTTTCCTCCGAGCAGGAGTACCGTTGAGACTGCGAACAGCATTACCATCTTCGTGCGCGGGTCGAGCCGCACCGACCGCTCTCCTGCCTTCGACCGAAGTAGTTCCATTATCTAAGGTCCTTCCGCGGCGTCTCTACGCGATGCCCGCGCGCACGAAGTGCTTCTTCAAGATGGCGCGCCCGATGAAGCCGCCGATGATTCCCGTTGCGAAACATGCTACGAGCAGAACCGGGTACGTTTCCGGTTGCAGATAGGTCATGAGCTCATTCACGTAGGCGTCGCCGTATTGGGCGCGCACGGTGGGGAGGTACGTGTCTGAAGTGATAAGAAACGGCAGGAAGTTGCCGATGATCCAGCAACTGAACACGCCGTGCGACAGGATGGCACGCGATGCTGACGCGTAGCCTCCCGATTTCCAGATGAGGTCGGCGATGAGCCCGAAGACGAGACCTGTTGCGATTGAGAAGTAGCCCATGCCGGTGATGAACATGATGATGCCGGTGAGCAGGCCGAGTATCGTTATCATTCCGAACTTGCGTGCGCGCGCGAGAAAAAGCATGTACGGTATTCCTGCGATGAGCGGAATGATTCCGCAAATGGCAGCCATGAGGATGGGGATGAATCCCAGGCACGCCACCGCGAACACGACGACGAAGTATATCGCCGTGAAGATGCCTACGTTGATGAGATCTTTTCCTGTTAGTCTCCCTCCCGTTTTCGACGTGGAAGCGGATGCGTTCCCAGTGGTTTTCATGTGCGAATCCTTTCCCGTGCGGCTCTTCGGCCGCCGCGTATTCTATGAAGTTTGCCATATGCAACAACAATCCATTTTGGCGAATACGCACAGAGCTGCAACTCCAAATAGCCGCGCGTGCTCTAAAAGGCCGCACGTCCTGCAGGACGGAAGGGTTCGATTTGCGGGCGCTCGGGACGGCGTCGCCACTGCGTGGGGGAGCAGCCGAACGTTCGGCGAAATGCCTCGTCGAACGCTGAGGTGCGCGCGTATCCCATCGCGCGCCACGTCCGTCTCCCCAGAGCCGAGCAGGCTGCAAGCGGCTCCCATACGCTCTGCCCGAAGGCGCTCTGCCACGCCCATCCCTCGCACGTTTCTGAAAGCGTCGTAGAGACGCGAGCGGCTCACGAAAAGCTCGTCAACGATCGCCTTTACGGTGAGTCCCCTCGTAAAACCGCGCCGCGTCGTCCCTCGTCTGCCTCTCCATGCGTACGGTGACGTTGACCGTCTCCATCGGGGCCTCCCTGCGTCATGGGTGCGTCATGCGGCTATTGTACGTGCGACAGGCGCGGTTTCCCGCGAATCCGTCATGTGGCGACTGGAATGCGCCGTGACCCGCTCCCATACGCAAAGATGGCACCCATGGTGCAGTGCGCCATGGGTGCCATCTAGGCAGTCGTGCACGTGTATTGCACGTATTTTACTATTCCCACTCGGTGGTTATAGTTTTGCCGTCTCGTCACTCCAGTTGCACTCAACCTTCGGCATCGTTGCGTAACGCGTACCGCCGCGTGACGCGACGTCGCATCCCATCGGTTTCGGGGACAGAAGCTGGGACAGCTTCAAAAACTCATCTTAAACTCAGGGCGTTGAGTTTTCGTTTTTGTCCCAAAGGGCACTGCGGATGGTCTTTGCGGACTCGATAGCACCGAAAACGCCCGTTTCGAAACTCAAGCGCCCTTTTGTCTGCTAGCCGCCAGCTGCAATCGTAAGTGAATCAGCGCGGGTGGCTTGCGCGCCAGTCGCAAAACCCCAGGTCGCAGGACTTCGCCCTCGGCGGGAAAAGTGAGTAGTCTCAGGTGGCTTGCCCATGAGTTGGCGAGCAGGTTGGGGCTTCGCTGTTGGCGCGATCGCTTCGTGTGCGTCCGATAGGCCTGTTTAACAAAAAGGCCAATCGGACGCGACTGGCCGCCCCATACGGCGACGGCGTTTCCCGTGCGGGCACGAACAGCCCTGCGTGCCCCATCGAGCGATATCCCCGTATGACGCTCAGAACCCCTGCTCGCCGAACAACCACCTCGCGAGGTCCAGCACGAGCACGCCCTCCCGGGTATAGGGTTCATGCCTCGTGCGGGCGATGAGGACCTTCGGAAACGCGTCCCTGATGGACAGAAGCGGCGTGAGCTCCCTCTCGAGCGT
Organism: uncultured Senegalimassilia sp.; assembly: GCA_937925385.1. GTDB lineage: Bacteria > Actinomycetota > Coriobacteriia > Coriobacteriales > Eggerthellaceae > Senegalimassilia. The sequence goes on along the minus strand of CALEWN010000040.1, from coordinate 258 downwards.
CGATTCAGAGCTTATATTGTCTCTCGTTTAAACTCTCCTTCTCGGTTTCGAAACTCAAGATCTTTTAAAGTTTCGAAACCGAGAAGGCAATATACACAAGGATGTGTCGAGGGGCGAATCCCAGTCGCGCCATGTCAGCAGCGATGTCGGGGCGCATTCGCGCGTGCTACAATGCGGCAATCAGAGATGAAAACACAGTCCCCGTCGGGTAGTCGTGGGCGTGCGGGAGTCCGCATCAGTAACCTGCCTCCTTGGTTG
>CALEWN010000039.1 GCA_937925385.1 uncultured Senegalimassilia sp. | reverse complement strand
CGAAGCGCCGGACGAGACGCGAACCCTGCGCCCCGCCGCCGCGGTGCTCGGGGATCGGACAGCCCACCCCCGAACACCTTGCCGGATGCGCTGCGCTACCCTTCGGCGTTTTCCTTACCCGCAGAGTTTAACGCATGCTCGCCCGTTGCGCGGAAAACGGCCCAACTTGCGATGCGCTCGGCATCGTCGCCCATGCGCTCGAAGTACTTCGCCACCATGAGCAGCTCGGGCAGATGGCTGGCGCCCTGCGTCTCGCTGCGGATCAGGTCGACCACCGCCTGCTCGCAGCGGTCGTACAGCTCGTCCACCCCATCGTCCATAGCGAACACGCGCTGGGCGAGCGCGGCATCGGCCTGGGAGAACGCCTTCGTGGCGAGCGAGACCATGTTCGACACCTTGTCTGTGGCCTCGGCGAACTCGCTCTGCAGGTGCGAGACGGCCTTCGGTGTGAGCTGCTGGGAGAGGTACGCAACGTCGCGCGCCATCTCATCGATATGCGCTAAGTCGCTGACCAGGCGAAACGCACCGGTCACCTCGCGCAGGTCATCGGCGACCAAAGGCTGCTGCATGAGCATGATGTCAAGGCAGCCGTCCTCGATGGCCTCGCGCAGCCTGCGTGCCGCCTTGCTGCCGGAAAGCACGCTCTCGGCGGCGTCGGCATCGCCGGCAAGCGCCCGGCCTGTGGCCCGGACGTCGAGCACCGTCTTCTCGGACAGCTGATTGACCAGCGCGCCCAGATCCTCCAGCTTGCTAATGTAACGAGTACGCGTCTTCATCAGCTGAACCTTCCTGTCAGGTAGTCTTTCGTCTTCTGCTGCACGGGGTTGCCGAACAGCTGCTTGGTAGGCCCGGATTCCACCAGCTCTCCCAGGTAGAAGAAGGCCGTCTTGTCTGCCACGCGCGTAGCCTGCTGCATGTTGTGCGTGACCACCACCACGGTGCGCTCGCGGGCGAGCTGCACCATCAGCTCCTCGACGAGCGCCGTGGAGATGGGGTCGAGGGCGCTGGTCGGCTCGTCCATGAGCAGCACCTCGGGCTTTGTTGCCAAGGCACGGGCGATGCACAGACGCTGTTGCTGGCCGCCAGAAAGCCCCAGGCCCGATTGGCCCAGCTTGTCGCGTACCTCGTCCCACAGGCCGGCGTCGCGCAGGCACTTCTCCACCAGCTCGTCGGCCTCGGCACGGCCGAGCCTGCGCATGCGGCGCGGACCGTACAGGATGTTGTCGCGAATGGACATGGGGAACGGATTGGGGTGCTGGAACACCATGCCCACCTTTACGCGCAGCTCGTTGGCATCGCCGCCGAAGATGTCGCGCCCCGCAACCTCGATGGTTCCTTCGGTGCGCACGGTGGGAACGAAGTCGCACATGCGGTTGAAGGTGCGCAGCAACGTGGACTTGCCGCAGCCGGAAGGCCCGATGAAGGCCGTGGCGCGGTTTTTCGGGATGTCGAGCGTGACCCCCTTGAGCGCCTGGAAGTCGCCGTACCACAGGTTGAAATCGCGGATGGAGATCATGGGGTCGTCGGCCTGGGCGCCCGCATCGCGCGCCGCCGAGCCCTGCTCGTTTTCGAAATCGGTCATATGATCAGCCGAACCTTCCCGTCAGATAGTCTTGCAAACGCTTATCCTCCGGCTGGCTGAACAGGCGCTTGGTGGGGCCGGTCTCCACCATATCGCCCACGTAGAAAAACGCCGTGTTGTCGGAAACGCGCGTCGCCTGCTCCATGTTGTGCGTCACGATGATGGCGCAGATGCCCGACTCGGCGATAGAGCGGATGGTCTCCTCCACCGTGAAGGTGGAGATGGGGTCGAGCGCGCTGCACGGCTCGTCGAACAGCACCACGTCGGGATGCATCGCAAGCGTACGGGCGATGCACAGGCGCTGCTGCTGGCCGCCGGAAAGCGCATAGGCGCTCTCATCGAGCTTGTCGCGCACCTCGTCCCACAGCGCGCCGGCGCGCAGGCTCTGCTCCACCAACGCATCGCAATCCTCCTTGCCGCTCACCAGGCCGTGGCGCTTGGGGGCGAACAGGATGTTGTCGCGGATGGACTTGCGAAACGGCGTTGGCTGCTGGAATACCACGCCGATGGATTTGCGCAGCTCGAACAGGTTCTCCTTGCGCGTGTTGATATTGCGGCCGTGATAGAGCACCTCGCCGCCGATCTTGCACTTGGGGATCTCGCGGTTCATAAGGTTGAGGCAGCGCAGAAACGTCGACTTGCCGCAACCGGACGGGCCGATCAGCGCGGTCACCTGCCCCGCCGCGAAGTCGAGCGACGTGGGATGCAGGGCCTCGTTGGTTCCATAGCATACGGTCAGATCGCGCGTGCTCAGAAGCGGGCCGCCATCGGGCCGGCTATCGCCTACCTGAGGCGCATAAGCGCCTATCGCTTCGTTTTCCCTGCTCATTCGCTGGTCAGCCTCCTTTCCAGATACTTGCCGATCACGCGTGCCAAGATGTTGAACGCCAGGATGCACACCATGAGCACCGCGGCGGTGCCGTTGGAGATGGCCGTCAGGTCGGGCACGACGCCCTCGCTGTTGATCTTCCAGATGTGAACGGCCAGGGTCTCGGCCGGGCGGAACACGTTCCACGGGCAGGACGGGCTGGAGAAGTCCAGGCTCGTGAAGTCGAGCACCGGAGCGGACTGGCCGGCCGTGAAGATCAGCGCCGCGGCCTCGCCGAACACGCGGCCCGCGGAGAGGACCACGCCGGTGACGATGGCGGGCATGGCGGCGGGAAGCAGCACGTGGATGGTGGTTTCCCAACGCGTCAGGCCCATGGCAAGGCCCGCATCGCGCTGGCTGCGCGGCACGTCCTCGAGCGCTTGCTGGATGACGCGCACCAGGATGGGGATGTTGAACATGGTCAGCGCCACCGCGCCGGCGATGATGGAGAATCCCCAACCCATGTACAGCACGAAGAACAGGAAGCCGAACAGGCCCACGACCACCGACGGCAGGCTGGACAACGTCTCGATGGCGGTCTTCGCCACCGCCGTGGCGGCGTTATCGGGCGCATACTGCGACAGGAAGATGGCCGCGCCCAGGGATAGCGGCACGCTGATGAGCAGCATGAGGATCAGCAGGTAGAAGCTGTTGAACAGCTCGGGGCCGATGCCGCCGCCCTCCTTGAACTGCTGGGGCTTGCCGGTCAGGAAGTTCAGGTCGAACAGCTTCGGCGCGCCCGCCACCAGGATGTAGATCACGATGGCCGCGAGCATGAGCATGACGAAGGCGGCGATGCCCACCAGCACGCCGGTGGCGATGCGGTCCTG
>CALEWN010000038.1 GCA_937925385.1 uncultured Senegalimassilia sp. | reverse complement strand
CGCGCCCGGCGCCGGCGCCCGCCCCCCCGCCCCCCCCCCCCCCCCGCGCCCCCCCGCCCACCCCCCCCCCCCCCCCCGGCCTGCGCCCCCCCCCCCGCTTCTTTACTCGCCAGTTTGTCGCGGGTTTGACGTGCACCAGTCCGCAGTTGCAGCTGGAAAATCCGATTAAATTCAGGCAAAAGCCGAGCCGTCTGCTCGGATGTAAGCGAATCAAACGATAATCGTGCAACAGTCGGCTCGCTTAGCATCCCTCCAGGACAAGCCCCCCGCTGCGGCCCAAATCGCAAACACAGCGACCACCGAGAACCCATACCCTACGAAGACGACCGTTTGCGCTGCCGTCTCATTAGCTCGATCCCCCTCACACGATGCGTCCCGCAACCCCGAAAGCGTTTAGACAGGCAATCCCCCCCTTTTTTTTCTCGCAACGCTTTATTCGAGCCAACCTGTTAAAGCAGTGGCCAAATAATCGAGAATTGCTTCATTTCCAACCATGCGCCATTACGCAATCGCAGGCATTTACACAACCAGCGCCTAGAATACAGCTGCGATACCAACCGAAGCACGCCCGTTGAGGAGATGAGGGAGCACGGCAAAGCAACCTTTTGCTCAACCCTCATCTTTTTGGCCGACATTCGCGCTTTTCACCCGTCAGCCGCAACTTTGAGCTGAGCCAATGACGACAGGCGTCCATAAACCAGGAACAGCCTTCACAATCTTGAGCCCGGCTTAGGCAACACCAGGCTTCGCAGCTCCAGATGCTTCCTCTGCCAATCGCTCGCCCTGATGCGAAGCCTATGCCCGATCGCCCTGCTGACAACGGACGCCGTTTCTGCACATCTTGTCCTATCCATAATCTGAGCCCTGCCGACCGTAACGACGTCGTATCCCGTATGCAACAAGGCATTGCGCCTCGCAGCATCTTCTGCAATGCGGCTAGAACCGACATGAAAAGCATCGCTATCGTACTCCACGATAACGCGCTGCTTTCTCCAGCACATGTCGGCGACGTAATATCGTTTCATGAACGACAACTCGCTTCGAACGGAGATATCGACTCGCGCGTTCAACTCCGCCGCCGGAAGGCCGAACCCACCAAGAGACGCCGGCAGGCAAAGCAGCATCGCGAGCGCCGACTCCATCGGAGATGCCGCCCCTTCAAGCACGTATTGCCCAACTCGATGCAATGCCGCCGAACCGAATAGGCCGCTATGCGCCCTTGCAAACCTAGAAAGCGAGGCCCGGACGACAAGAGGGTCGGCCTTCACAAAGCCCCGCCCGTCATCGCGGCAAACACGGTACGAACCTGCCAATTCGAAAGCCCACGTCAAGGCTTCAAGCTTATTTCGTTGTGCAACGTGAAGCAGGGCAAATTCGGGGCGCACTGCAAACACGCCCGGCGCCAACATCGAAAACGAACTTTTGGAAAGCCGCCCCTCATGCACATGCCACCTCACGCCAGCATTATTTCGACGCATCGCAGCGCGCGGGACGAATACGTGCAAAGGTATTGAACAGCAGCCAAACCCACGTCCGACCAAGTCGCGGATTTCAACCGCGTGAGGCTGTAGCTCTTGCAGGCTCCTCACCGAGCCAAAGGCAAACGGAGCCTCACGTGGCACCGTCCCCGCAGCGGAAGACACCCGCAATGCCTCAAGGGCCGATATGTCCGTCAGAAGAATCCCCATGAATCCAAGCTTAGCCATCCAAGCTTACGCAACCCTTGCTGAAACAACCAACGGGAGCCGTCTCGAAGCCGACGCCTATTGCCGATTGCGCGCAAACGGCAATAGGCGCAAGACCACCCTCAACCTTGAAAACGACCCGGAACGCCCGATCTTCGCAAACGGAAACACCGTGCAACTCTAACGACAATGCCACTCTTGCTTGAAAGCACGAGATCCTTTTATCAGCCGCTCGACTCCGCAGGTTCATAATCGGCTTCGCCTTTTTTGCCGTTCGAGGCGTTCAACTCACGGCAGCACGGCAGAGTAATGGCCAAATTTGCGAGAATTGCACCATTGCCGGTTAAACGCATTGCGCAAAACCCAGGTTTTCGAGCCAAAGCGTCCGATACGCCGATTCGGCAAAGCCTCCACAGGATTCGTAGACGACCGAAAGCTCATTGGAGGAGCCCCGTATGCTCATCCCTCAAATAATTGGCCACTGCTTTGGCAACATGCCTACCCTCCGCTACCAACGGAGCGCAGAACAAGCGATCCCTGCCGGCAAACCCAAAGCCACCAGAATCAACCACGCCCCATAGCACCGAACGACCATACCGGTTTCGAGACAGCGCACCGAAACCTGCTCGCCCAGGAACCGACGCCCGCAATCGCCATACCCGAAGCCCCAAGACCACCCGCACCGACCCTTCCCTAAGCCGCCGACGCAGCCCGCCTGCCATATCTCGTCCCTTGACGGCACATCAGCAAGCTACCGTCGATAGACAGCAAGAAGCGGCGGGCCCGTGTGTGGGGGGGGGGCGGTTTTTGGTAGGGTGTGGGGGGGTGGGGGCGCCCCCGCGGCGCCGCCCGGTTGTCCTCG
>CALEWN010000037.1 GCA_937925385.1 uncultured Senegalimassilia sp. | reverse complement strand
CGAGGCGAGAGTCGAACTCGCACGTCTTTCGACAACGGTTTTTGAGACCGCCGCGTCTGCCATTCCGCCACTCGGGCATTGAGCTTTACCATTGTACCGGATGATTCGGGTCCGCACAACAGGAAATGGAGATGACTTCATGGTTGAGAACGCAGCATTGACGGAAATGCCGTCGGACGAGCTGCTCGAGCAGTGCATCGACCGCTACCTCGAGGAGCACTGGGAGGATATCGTCGCCGACATCGACAAGCTCGTGCGCATCCCCAGCTTCGAGGATCTCGGCGCGGCGGCCGAGGGCGCGCCGTACGGACCCGGTCCGCGCAAGGCGCTCGACGCCGCGCTCGCTATGGCGCGCGACATGGGCTTCCAGGTTCACGACGACGCCGGCCATGTCGGCTACGCCGATCTTGTCGGCGCTTCCGAGGAGCAGCTGGGCATCATCGGCCACATCGACGTGGTGCCGGCGGGCCCGGGCTGGCATTTCGAGCCGTATCGGGTCACGCGCAAGGATGGCTACCTGCTGGGCCGCGGCGTCATCGACGACAAGGGCCCGAGCGTGGTGGCGCTGCACGCCATGAACCTGTGGCGTCGCATGCAGCTCGACGGCCAGGCGCCGCAGCTTCCCTACACGCTGCGCTTCATCTTCGGCGTGAACGAGGAAACGCGCATGGACGATGTGCATTACTACCGCGCCCATCATGCCGACCCGGCGTTCCTGTTCACGCCCGACGCCGAGTTCCCCGTGTGCTACGGCGAGAAGGGCATCTATCACAGCCTTATGACCAGCGCTGATGTGTCCGTGGAGCAGCGCTTGGTGCTTTCGTTCGAGGGCGGCACGGCGGTGAATGCGGTGCCGGGTCATGCGCAGGCGGTCGTACGCGCGGGGGAGCGCGAGCTTCCTGCGGCGCAGGGTATCGCGGTGGAGCTGCTTGACGAGCGCGATGCCGCGGCGGCTTTGGAAGCCGCCGGCGTGCAGGCTGACGCTGCCGGGTGCCGCCTGGCGCGCATCACTGCCACGGGCCGCAGCGCGCACGCGAGCCTGCCGCAAGGCGGCGTGAGCGCCATCGGGCTGCTGATCGGCTACCTGCTTGAGAACGGCCTGGTCGGCGAGGGGGAGCGCGCCTACTTCCAGACGGTGGCGCGCATCGCGGCAGCAACGGACGGCAGCACGGTCGACCTTGCCTGCTCCGACGCCGACTTCGGCGAGCTCACCATCGTGGCGGGCCGCGCCGCCATGCAGGGCGGCAGCTTCACGCAGACCATCGACGTTCGCTACCCCACCACCATCACGGGCGACGAGGTGCACGCGAAGCTGGAGGCGCTGGCGAAGGCGGCGGGCGGCACGTGCGCGACGACGCGCGACGACGCGCCGTTTTTGCTCGACCCGCAAGGCCCGGCTATCCAGGCGCTGCTGGCCTCGTACAACCAGGCAACGGGCGAGGATGCCAAGCCCTTCACCATGGGCGGCGGCACGTATGCGCGCGAGTTCTCCCGCGCGGCAAGTTTCGGCCCCGAGAAGCCATGGGAGCAGGTGCCCGAGTGGGTGGGCGGCATGCACGGTCCCGACGAGGGCGTGGGCGAGCAGCTGCTGAAGGAAGCGTTCCGCATCTACTCGCTCACCATCGGCAAGCTCATGCAGCTCGACTTGTAAGGCAAGCACGGTCTTGTCAAGCATGCGGCTGAAAATCACCGTTTACCGCTGAAAACGACCGCTCATACCCCTAACTCGACCGTTCGCAGCGAAAAATGTTGGGAAAAACGGTCTGCTTTGCGTAAGGGAACGCCCCAGCGCGTTGCCGTATGCTACACTGCAGGAAGCAATGATTCTCAGATTCGCCATCTGATAAAAGGAAAGCAAGGAGGCCCTACTTATGTTGAAAGCGATGATCGTCGACGACGAGGCCCCTGCGCGCTCCGAACTGAAGTTCCTGCTCGACGAACTGGGTCAAACGGAGGTCGTCGCCGAGGCGGCAAGCGTGCGCGAGGCCATCGAGAAGCTGAAGGAATATCCCTGCGATGTCATGTTCCTTGACGTGAACATGCCCGAGGCAACCGGCTTGCAGCTTGCCGAGGCACTGCAGCACCTGAAGTTCCCGCCCGCGGTGGTGTTCGTCACCGCCTACAGCGAGTTCGCGATTGATGCCTTCAAGGTCAACGCCATCGATTACCTGGTCAAGCCGGTCGAAACCGACCGCCTGTCCCAGGCCATCGCCCGCGTCCGCGAGCACGTGCAGCTGCATGCGCAGGCCCAGAAGTCCGAGCGTATCCCGGTTGAGAAGGCCGGCAAGAAGATCCTCATCAGCATCGACAAGATCCGTTTCGTCATGGCGCGCGACGACTACGCGTACCTGCAAACCGATACGGACCGCTACTTCAGCACCGTCAGCCTGGCACAGCTGGAGAAGCGCCTGGACGGCCACGGGTTCTTCCGCGTGCACCGCGGCTACCTGGTGAACCTGTCCATGGTCGAGGAAATCGAGCCCGTCGCCGGCGGCACCCTGCTGCTCACGCTCAACGGCGTGGACGAGAAGATCCCCGTCAGCCGCCGTCGCGTTTCCGCGCTGAAGAAGGCCCTGGGGTTGTAAGGAGCAGCTGGTTGGGCTCGGGAATATG
>CALEWN010000036.1 GCA_937925385.1 uncultured Senegalimassilia sp. | reverse complement strand
AGCACCTGGGGCACCGACCGATGATTCTCAAGCATCATGATGGTGCGCGTGCCGGGAAAGCGCTTATCGAAATCGAGCAGCAGCTTCACGTCCGCGCCGCGCCATGTATAGATGGTTTGATCAGGGTCGCCGACCACGAACAAGTTCTTGTGATAGCCCTGCAGCACCTCCATGAGCTGGTATTGCAGCGCATCGATATCCTGGAACTCGTCGATCATGATGTATTCCAACCGCTGCTGCCATTTGAGGCAGATTTCGGGGAACCGCTCGAAGACATAGAGTGTGAACACGATCAGGTCGTTGTAATCGAGCCCGAAGCACTTCCGTTCCTGGTAAAGGTAACCATAGAAGATGATGTCATGGATATCCTGGGCCTGCAAATACCTTTCGCGCAGCTGCGCGATGGGCCATTCGAGCATATCCAGATAGTAGTTCGGGTGTTCTTTGAGCTTCTGCATCTCGATCATGTCGCGAGCAGCCGAAAACGTCATATCGCGCAACGTAAGGCCACGTTCCTCATAGATGGTCTGCAGCATGGCATCGATATCGGCGTTGTCGAGCACCAGGAAGCTTTTCGGGTACCGCACGGCATGGGAATCTTCCTGGAGAACCGAAACGCAAAAGCCATGGAACGTGTTGATATAGCCGGCATCATGATCGCCGGTAAGGCGACGGATGCGCCTTCGCATCTCGTCGGCGGCCTTGTTCGTGAAAGTGACGCACAAGATGTTGCCCGGCAAGATGCCAAGATCGTTGACCAAGTATGCGAACCGTTGCGTCAGCGCGGCCGTTTTTCCTGTGCCGGCACCCGCGATAACGCGCACGTAGCCTTCCGTTGCCGTAACGGCCTGTTGTTGGGAGGCATTGAGCTGCGGCTCCCGATCGGGCCCGCTCAATGCATGATATGTCGTCATAGAATCCATAACGGGAAGTATACCAAAAAGGGAACGCCTGTTCTATATCGATACGAAGGATTTCGAACAATTGTTCTCGGGTCCTATCTCGTGGCCTGAACTTTCATGTGTTTCACCAGCACGAATGCACAGTACAGCAAGGCAAGAAGCACGATGAAGGCCCCGACGAAGCCTAC
>CALEWN010000035.1 GCA_937925385.1 uncultured Senegalimassilia sp. | reverse complement strand
GGGTGGACGTCGAGGGCGCCACGAAGTGGGGCCAGCTGTCCGCCGGCAACACGGTCACCGTGGGCGACCCGCTGTTCCCGCGTCTGAACATGGACGAGATCCAGATCGAGGAATAAAGGGGTTCCGCCTGTCGAGCGGCAGGCGGAGCGCCTGATGTTGCGCGGGTCACGGCGAAGGAGCCTCCTTCGCCGCGCCGCACATCGCGACACTTCAAGTCCTGACATTTCGGGGACGTAGCGTTAAGTGTCAGGGCGAAGGGGAGACCCTTCGCCCTGCTGCATATATATGTATAGGGAAGGGATGCATGGCCGAGGAAGAGCAACAACCGGTTTTCGCCGACGGGCTGTTTCGGCAGAAACGCAAGCATGGAAAGTTTCGCCTGGTGGAGCCGCCGCGGCTTGCCGGCCCGGTGGTGGACACGCACGCGCATGTGCACCTGCTGGCAGATCCGGCCCTGGAGTTCGCGCGCTGCGCGGCGTGGGGCGTGAACTTCGTTTGCGACATCATCGATGTGCAGGAGGACGCCCCAGACGTGTTCGAGCGCTTCGATGGCTGGTTTGCCCAAGCGCAGTCGCGTCTGCCCGAAGCGGTGGAGCGCACGCGTGAGGTGCTGGCGGCCGGCGGCGACGAGCTGACGCATCTGCCCGACGGTGCCGATGCGGCGTGCTTCGCACTGCCCGAGGATGCGGCGTCGCGTCCGCTGCCGCGCCTGCGTCTGGCAGCCGGTGTGCATCCGCATAACGCGCGCTTCTACGATGATGCCATGGAGTCGCGCCTGGTCGAACGCTTGGCGGACCCGCGTATATGCGCCGTGGGCGAGATAGGCCTGGACTACCATTACGACCTGTCGCCGCGCGAGGACCAGCGGCAGGCGTTCCGTCGTCAGATTCGCTTGGCGCACGCCACGGGTCTTCCCGCGGCGCTGCATGTGCGCGAGGCGCATGACGAGGCGTTCGCCATCCTGCGCGAGGAGGGCTTCCCCGAGGCGGGCACGTTGCTGCACTGCTTCGACCTGGACTGGGAAACGCTCGAGCCATGGGTGGATCGTGGTTGCTTTGTGGCTTTGGGCGGTGCGCTCACATTCAAGCGTTGCCAAGACACGCGCGACGCGGTCGCGCGCACGCCGCGCAACCTGCTGCTCACCGAAACCGATTCGCCGTACATGACGCCCGAGCCCATGCGCGGCATGCCGTGCGGCCCCGCGCACACCGTGTTCACCGCGGCGTGCATGGCCGAGGTGCTCGGGTGCGAAACCGAGAAGGCCAGAAACGAGATGCTGGCTCAAATCGCGCAAAACGCGCGCGCATTGCTGGACCGTCCGCCCACACCCTGGCAGATTGAACATGCGCAAACCGCCGCAACTGAAAGGAATTGCGAATGAAACGCCTGATCATCGTCGGATCGCCTCGCGTCGAGGGGCGAAGCGGCGCGCTTGCGGACCTTCTGTTCGAAAGCTGCATCGAGGAGTGCCCGGAAGACGAGGTGTACCTGGCGCCCGTGTCCACGCTCGACGTGGCTGGCTGCAATGCCTGCGATTTCTGCAAGCGCAAGGCGCAGGGCGCGATGACCGAGCAGGAGGTCGCCGAGGATGAGGCCTTCGAGGAGCAGCGCGCCGAGGACGAGGCGCCGCGCCGTTGCGCCATCCGCGACGATATGGACGACGTGTACCCGCTGCTCGAGGATGCCGATGAGCTGATCGTCGTGGCGCCGGTGTATTTCGCCGGCCCGTCTTCGCAGCTCAAGTGCATGCTCGATCGTTTCCAGCCGTACTTCTGGACGCGTACCCGTGCGCGAAAGCGCCCATGCACGTTGCATGTGGTGGGCGAGGGCGGCGATCCGCATGGCTTCGACCCGCTTGTGGGGTGCGTTCGCTCCGCCGCCGCGGTGGCGGGTTTTCGCTTGGAGCGCGTGCTGGATTGGGTCGGCAAGATCGACGAATCCGGCGAGATCGTGGACGAAGCCGACGAGTATCCCGTCGAGGGGTCCGTGGTGCGCGCCTTCGCTGGGGGCAAGATGGCCGACCAGAGCGCTGGCGAGCAAGAGCTGCCGGCCGAAGATGAGCCGGCGGAGCAGGCCGACGAATTCGAGCCCGAGGCGTTCGCCGAGGACGATTTCGCCGCTCAGCTGGCCTCCCAGGCGCAGCGTCGTCAGAACCGCGCGCGCCTGAACCTGGGCGAGAACGGCGCCGAGCGACAGGTCATCCAGCTTGACGAGGACGGCCGCCGTATCGATGCGGCGCAGCACGGTCGCAAGCGTTCGACTCAGAAGAAGCACGCCAACGCCAAGCGCGGCACGAACGGCACGGTGCAGGCCAAGCACGAGAACCCGCATGCTCCTAAGGGCAAAGGCGGGCAGGGCAAGTCCGGCAAGGGCGGCTCGAAGCAGGGCGGCGGCCGCGGCAAGCAGGGGAAGCGCCGTGGGTAGCGTATCGTCTTTGGCCAACCTTTCGGTCACTCGGCAGGTGCTGGCAGATCACGGGCTTTCGGCAAAGTACTCGCTTGGGCAGAACTTCCTGGTCAACGAGGCCATCGTGTCGAAGATCGTGGCGCTGGCGGAGCTCGAGGGCGCGGACAGCGTGCTTGAAATCGGCCCCGGCATCGGCACGCTCACCATGGCCTTGATGCAGAACGCGAAGCATGTCACGTCCATCGAGCGCGACGCCGACTTGCCCGCTGTTCTGGCCGAAACGCTGGAGCCATGGTGGGATTCGTTCACGCTTATTCAGAAGGACGCGCTTGACCTGCAGCTTTCCGACTTGGATGGGCAAGAGGCCCCCAACAAGCTGGTGGCGAACCTGCCGTATGCCGTCGCTGCAACGGTGGTGCTCGACTATTTCCAGCGCATCGAATCGCTTGAGTCGGCAACGGTGATGGTGCAGAAGGAGGTGGCCGACCGCATGGCCGCCGAGCCGGGCACGAAGAACTACGGCGCTTACACGGTGAAGCTGCGGCTGTACGCGCAGCCGGCGGGGCGTTTCCCGGTCAGCCCGAATAACTTCTTCCCGCCGCCGCGCGTGGACAGCGCGGTCATCCGCCTGAACCGCACGCCCGTGCTCGATGAGCAGGGCAAACCGCTTGACGGGGAAGTGGTGCGCGCCGCTTGTACCATGGCCGACGCCGCGTTCGCCAGCCGCCGCAAGACGCTGTCGAACTCGTGCAAAACCTACTTCGCCGGCCGTGGAGCCAACGGCCCCGCCGTGGCCCTGCGTCTGCCCGAGTTATTCGAGCGAGCGGGCATCGACCCCAAACGCCGCGGCGAGACGTTGTCTCTTGCGGAGTTCGTGAACATGGGCAAGGCGCTGTTGGCGCTGCAGCAGGATTAGCGCTCGGAAGCTGATATGCTACTTGGGCCGCGTGCGTCGCGGCCCTTTTTGCGTGATGCGGGGTTTGGGAAGCGAGTCTGCAGCAGTCTGGCAGGTGCGGGTTAGTTTGCCGTAGCAGCGTTTTCTCGGCCGCAAAGCCAGCGGTCGCAGGAAGGTTAGCGTTGTCGTGTGCCCCGTCAAGCGCTGTCCGCAAGATAAAACGTGCCTGGAATATGGCTATTGTGTGGGAAATGCTATGGAATTAGGTGCAAAACATGGAGAAGTAAGCGTGCATTGACCTGCATGATACAATTTTGAGCTGTTATCTGTGTGTTATGTAGGAAAGAGCAACTATGGACTTAGCGAAACAAGCGCAAATCGTCGACTCCATTCATGATACGTTACATGATTTCGTCGGTCAACGCCTGAAGGTGCGCGCCAACATGGGCCGCTCCAAGATCGTCGAGAGCGAGGGCACGCTCATGCAGGTGCACCCGCAGCTGTTCATCATGGAGGTCGATCGCAAGCGCGGTCGCACCGCCCGCCAGTCGTACCAGTACGTCGACGTGCTCACCGGCATGGTCGAGCTGTCGCAGAACGGCGAGCCGTTGTTCGAGCCCTTCGTTCCCGAGGGTGACGAGCCGGGCGTGGAGTCTCCTCTCATGGAGGAGCGCGTTCTGTCGTAAGCGGCTTCAACCGTGAACTTTTTGCGGATGCCCGCGAAGAAGTGTTTGACAAACAGCGTTTGAACGAGGAAAATACTTTCTCGCGCAAAGCGCAACACCCATGGGGATGTAGCTCAGCTGGGAGAGCATTACGTTCGCAACGTAGGGGTCGTGGGTTCGAATCCCATCATCTCCACCATGGA
>CALEWN010000034.1 GCA_937925385.1 uncultured Senegalimassilia sp. | reverse complement strand
AGGCGTACTCGGCCTCCTGCTCGGCCAGGCCATCGCCGCTTACGGCGCCCAGCACGCGCGAGCACCAGGCCTCCACCTTGCGGGTGACGAAGCTCTTCTTGCGGGGCTTGCCGTTGCGGGCGCGTTTGCCGTGCTTGCCGCGCGGCATCGTCTCGGTGGCTTGGGCGCCCGGCATGGCGGCGGTGGGTTGCTGCCCGGGGATAGCTTGGGTAGGCTGCTGCCCGTAGACGGCCTGCGTCTGCTGGGTATCCCAGTCGCTACGCACCTGCTGCGCGTTGCGCGCGCGGCCGTGCTTGCCGCGGCGCGTGCCGGGAATGGCGGTGGGTTGCTGGCTTGGGATAGCTTGCGTCGGCTGCTGACCGGGAATCGCCTGGGTTGTCGCGGCGGATTGTGCGGCCTGCTCCGCCATGGCGGCTGCGCGCTCTCGTTGCGCCTCGCGCACGTTGCGCGGGGCTGTGGGGTAAGGGCTTTCGGCGGCGTTAAGCTGCACGCGTTCCAGATCGGGACGCTGTGCGGCGTGCTTGCCCGCCGAGGAGCCGGTATGTTCGTAGTTGTTCATCCGACATATTATAGTGAGGTCGCTCGAAACCGGCCGACCCTGCGTTCGATATTCACAGCACAAGCACCCCTCTGATGCTATGCCGTAGCTTGCCGTTCACCGTCGTTTATGCATCGCTACCCACACATCCGATTTGCGTCGTCAATCTTCTGGAACCGCAACGCTCGAACCGTTCGCCACCGTTCCGTTCCGTTCGCCCGTCACATCTTGCCGCGTTCGTTCCCAAAATAGGTGCGCTTGCTACTAAATATTGTGCGTTTGTTCCATCTACCAGGCATTTTGCTGCAGCTGGGCAAAATCTGAGGGGGGGGGGGTTCCGCCTTATTGTATATAATTTTAGGCGAATAATAGGAACCGCGGGAAACCGCTATCGGAAGATCGGATCGGGGCAATACGGTGGGAACGTTTCACCTTCTTGCATTAGAGGACAACGAGGAGTACCAGAAGGTGCTCCGCAGCATGCTGTCCAAATACCCCGGCAGGTCGCGGCTCGACATCGACGTCATATCCGGCGTCACCACGTTCGAGGCGCTCATGGCCTCGGACGATCGCATCGACATCTTCGTCACCGATATCTCCCTGGGCGAGGGGAACCCTTCGGGCATCGACCTGGTGCGCCGCTATTTCCCTGCGGGAAGCCCTACTCAGGTCATCTACATTTCCGGCCATATCGAGTACTGCACGCCGGTGTATCAGACCCAGCATACGTACTTCCTGCTCAAGCCCATCAGCCAGTCCGACTTCGACGCCGCGCTCGACAAGGCGCTGCACAATCTGCAGGGTAGCCGACAGCTTCCCGTCGCCATCCAGCACAACGGCACGGTCACCATGGTCGACCCCGCCGAGGTGGAGTTCGTGGAAAGCGAGCGCCGCAAGGTTCGCCTGCACTGCGTGCGCGGTGACTATATCGAAACGTACGCGACGCTCGGTCAGATGCTCGAGATGCTGCCCGAGTGCTTCGTCCAATGCCACAAAAGCTATCTGGTGAACATGGCGTGCATCGTCGAGCTGCGCACGGGTAGCGTGCTGCTTAGGTCGGGCAGGGAAGTTCCCGTTAGCCAGCGTCAGCGCACCGCGGTGCGCGATGCGTTCTTCCACTACGTAGGCCTTAACGCGCGATAGGCGTTCGGCCTCGCTCAAGATCGCCGTCCTTTGCGTGTTGGCGGCGTATCTGCTGGTCGTCGCCTTCAATTTCATGATCAAGCTGCGTAGCGCGCACCTTGTGCAGAAGCTGCTGTGCGTGCTATTCCCCTTAAGCCAGATCTGCTTGATAGCGTTTCCCCTGGCCTGCTCGACGCGTTACGAGCTGTCGGCCGCCGTGTACGTGCCGCTCATTGTGCTCGGCATCGCGTGCGGGCCGGTGGACCTGTTGCTGTTCCGTGCGCTTGACCAGGCGTGCCGGTGGTTCGATTCGTCCAGCAAGGTGGATATGCTCCAGGAGCAGCTGCGGGTCCAAAGCGCGCTCAAGCAGCGCTCTCAGCGCGAGCGCGATCAAGCCCGTGCTCTGAGCGACCAGCTTCGAGAGCGGCTCGAGCAGGCGCGCGCCAACTTGCGGGATGCCCAGGCGGGCAAGGCCGGCGAAAGC
Source organism: uncultured Senegalimassilia sp. (assembly GCA_937925385.1). Classification (GTDB taxonomy): domain Bacteria; phylum Actinomycetota; class Coriobacteriia; order Coriobacteriales; family Eggerthellaceae; genus Senegalimassilia. The sequence continues at coordinate 1,305 of CALEWN010000034.1, read as the reverse complement.
CTGGAAGGCGTTATCTGCCTTATAGGCGCGCAGCCTCAGCGATTTTGCCAGCATCCGGCCGTCGACGCGCTTGTGGAGCAGAAAGCCCGTGCTGCGCGCGATCTTGGTGCGCGCTTTCGTGCCGAACTCGACATCCCCGCGGATATCCAACTGCCTGGCGTGGAGCTGTGCGCCGTCTTCTCCAACCTGCTCGACAACGCGCTGAACGCTTGCGCGCAATCCCCCGATGGAGAGCGCCGCATCGAAGCCGCCGCGCGCCTATGGGGAATGTACCTGGTCATCGACGTGGAAAACAGCTACCTGCGCTCCAAGGGGCAAGCCGAGACCGTGGGCTGTTCGCCGTCGGGCGACGCCGGCTCTCGGCGTGACGCCGCCAGCCCGTTCCCCGATTTGTCCATGTCGCATGGCTGGGGGCGGGGCATCGTGCGCGAGGTTGTGCGGCGCCATGACGGCACGTTCGAGGCGGGCGTGGTCGATGACGTCTACCGCGTGCGCGCGATCTTGAAGCAGGACCGGGCCGTGCGGGACGGAGGTGATGGCGAATGGAGTCGATGATCCTGGGCATCCCTGCGGGCGTGCTCGTGGTGCTGTCCGTCGTCGCGCCTACGTGGCTGGTGTATCTGGGGTTTGAGTCCCATATCCTGCACCTGCGGAACCGGCGGGCATATTGGGTTACGGGCCTTTGCCTTATGGCGTTCGCCTTGGTTGTACGGGGCGATTTGGCCGAGTTCGCGCATCCTTCGCTCGGCGTGCTCATGGCCGCGGCCCCTTTGCTGTTCGGAAGGGGGACGCTGGCGCGGCGCGTCACCTTGTCGGCGTTCGGTCTGGTCATAGTGCTGCCTGGTGATCTGTTCCTTGACATGACGTTCGATATCCTTGCGGGCGCCACCATCGACGACCACGCAACGGTGGCGGCGAACGCCACGCTGTTCGCATGCGCGACGCTGCTCGAGGTATTCGTGGAGATAACGCTGTTCTGGGGGCTTACCGCGCTGGTGAGAAGGTTCTACCCGGAAGAAAGGGCTGACGCGACCGCACCGTCGTCGCGCCGAGCGTCGGTCATCGCCTCGTCGTTCGCGGCGTTCTCCGTGGTGCAGACCATGCTGCTGGCGTTGTGCTTCAGCGTCGCGGTGGGTCCGTGCGACGGCGATTCGGCGCTGTTGCGCCTGTTCGGCCTGCTCATGCTGCTGTGCTTCGGTGCGGACGCCGTGTTGCTGCTTGCGGTGGGCAGGTTCCGCGGCAAGGTGCGCGACGACGCCCGAGCCGCCGATCTGGGTGGCGAACTCGACCGGTATCTGGCCGACT
>CALEWN010000033.1 GCA_937925385.1 uncultured Senegalimassilia sp. | reverse complement strand
TAACACAAGAGCGTCGGTTCGCCGTCTGTCCCTGAAAACCTACCCTCCGCCGCCGCTGGCCGACAAGCTGTGTTACGGCCATGTGTCTAAATGTCCTCACAATCGCTTTCGCGTGCTAAAGTATCCCCCATATACAACGAGGAGGGGCGGAGATGCCCCGATGGGAAAGGAGGGAACGATGGCAAGCTCGATTACTGAAAAGCTGAAGAACATCGGCCCCGGTGCTTTGGTCGCAGCTGGCTTCGTCGGGCCCGGCACAGTCACCACGTGCACGGTCTCTGGCGCAAGCTATGGCTACACCATGCTGTGGGCACTGCTGTTCGCCACCGTTGCAACCATTATCTTCCAGGAGATGGCGGCTCGCATCGGCATCGTCACGCAGGAGGGCCTGGGTGAGAACATTCGCGATCGCATTTCGCATCCGGTGCTGAAGTGGATTGCAATCGTGATTGTTATCATCGCCATCTTCATCGGCAACACCGCTTATGAGACGGGCAACATCACGGGCGGCATCCTGGGCATTCAGGCGGTGTTCAATGCGCCCATGGTCCCCATCGTCATCGTGCTGGGCATTCTGGCCTTCGCTGCCATGTGGGTCGGCTCTTACAAGCTGGTCGAGAAGATTCTCACGGGCATCGTCATCTTCATGGGCCTGGTGTTCCTTATCACCGCTTTCGCTTCTCCTGTTGACTGGGGCGCTGTCGTGGCCGGTCTGTTCACGCCTTCCCTGCCCGAGGGTCAGGCTGGCGCCAAGGGCATCCTGACCGCTGTGGGCTTGATCGGCACCACTATCGTGCCGTACAACCTGTTCCTGCATGCTTCCGGCGCATCCGAGCGCTTCAAGGATCCCGAGCAGATCGCCGACGCACGTTTCGACTGCGTTCTGTCCATTGGCCTGGGCGGCATCATCTCCATGGCCATCCTCGTCTGCGCCGCGGCGAACATGCATGCTGCCGGCATCACCGTCACCAACGGTAAGGACATGGCCGTCGCCCTGCAGCCGCTGCTGGGCAACTGGGCAACGGTGCTCATCGGCATCGGCCTGCTGGCCGCCGGTTTCTCCAGCGCCATCACCGCTCCGCTTTCCGCTGCTTACGCCGTCAACGGCGTGCTCGGCTGGGGCAAGACCCTGAAGGACCTGAAGTTCAAGATCGTTTGGATAATCGTGCTGGTGGCTGGCTGCCTGATGGCCGTGCTGCTGGGCAAGAGCCCCACGGAGCTGATCTTGGTGGCTCAGGCGGCCAACGCTATCCTGCTGCCCATCATGGCGTTCTTCGTGATGTACGTCGCCAACGGCAAGAGCCTTGGCAAGTGGCGCAACCATGCGTTCTCCAACATCTGCGGTGTCATCTTCATCTGCATCACGCTGTTCATGTGCTGGCGCAATATGTCCAGCTTCCTGACCACGCTGCAAACGCTCATCGGCGCATAGCGGCTTCGGCAACGGAAAGCATGTGCAAGGGCCTGTCGGACGAAAGTCCGGCAGGCCTTTTTCGTCGTCGGGGAATGTTCGGGCGATGCTGCAATCGGACGCTGGAATTGCTTGATGTCCCTTACCTAACAATTACCTTCGGGTCGCTCCGGGTATCCTATGGGCCGCATATACTAGTAAGGCAGAAGCTGAATGGCCTTCGCACGGCGTTTGCGCCAACTTCGCAGGCATACTAGGCTTGGTTGCGAAGGTCGCAAAGCCCGTGCAAGCCCGTGCTGGAAGGCGGCCGCAGGTTCGGCTGAAGAAGCCGACAGGGGTGCATCGCTTTGACGGGTCGATGCGCCGCCGAAGTAAGGAGCGCTCGATGAACATCCTGGCAATCAACGGCAGCCCCAAGGGCAAACGGAGCAATACCTGGCGTCTGACCAGCGCTTTCCTCGATGGAATCATCGCTCAAGAGGAAAGCGGGCGCAAACAGGCGCCGGTAATCGAAACCCTTAGCGTTGGCGCGCTCGATATCAAGCCCTGTTTAGGCTGCTTTTCCTGTTGGAGCAAAACGCCGGGCGAATGCTGCATTCATGACGGTATGCAGGCGGTCATCGAGAAGATCTTATGGGCCGATGTCATCATCTGGAGCTTCCCTTTGTATTATTTCGGGCTGCCTGGCCAGCTGAAGAACCTGATCGACCGCCAGCTTCCCATGTCGCTGCCCTTTATGAGCACGGAAACGGAAAGCGGCGGCCACCCGTCTCGCTATGACACGAGCGGCAAGCGCACGGTGGTGGTTTCGACCTGCGGTTTCTATACGGCTAAGGGCAATTACGACTGCGTGACCGGCTTGTTCGATCGGCTTTGCGGGAAGGACGGTTACGCGGCGGTTTTCTGCGGGCAGGGCGAGCTTTTCGGGGTGAAGGAGCTTGCCGATCGCACCGACGAGTACCTTACTTGGGTTCGAAGGGCGGGAGAGGAGTTTGCTTCCGGCGGCATCTCCGGGCAAACCCGCGGCAAGCTTGAGCAGAACCTGTTCCCGCGCGATGTCTTCGAGGCGATGGCGGATGCTAGCTGGGGTGTCGGCGAATCGGGTGAAAAGGAAGACCCTAGTCTGGTGTTCACCCGGCAGATGGCGGCCCTGTATCGCAAACAGGCC
>CALEWN010000032.1 GCA_937925385.1 uncultured Senegalimassilia sp. | reverse complement strand
CCCATAAGCGCCGAGGGGCACGCGGCAACGCAGAACACCGCGTCGGCGCCGCTGATTTGGGCAAAGCCGTAGCCGAGCGCGATTCCCGAGAAGATGACCGGGAAGAAATGACCGCCGCGCCAGCCAAGCTTGATGCACGCGGGCGTGAGCGCCGCCTTCACGAAGCCCGTGGCCACCAACGCGCCCGCCGGGATTGCGGTCCAGCGCGCCATGAGCAGGGTGGACTGCGTTTCGCCGGCGAACATGGTGTAGGGAAGCGCCATGCCGCAAAGCGCCAGGGCAAAGCCTGCCAGCATCGCCTTGGCGACGGGCCTGTCGCCCATACGGCGCGCCAGCGCTCCGGCAGCCGCGCCCGAAGCGTGGTATGCCCAGCCGCAGGCCGTGCCCGCAAGCGCCAACGGCACCAGCCACGCAAGCTCACGCTGCCCCACGTTGGCGGCCGTGAAACGCGGCAGCCCGCCCCCGCCGCCGATCAGCTCGGCAAGCCCGAAGAACGCGCCGAGTGCGCCCACCACGGCGCACAGGTACACCGCCGCCTTGCCGGCGCGCGGCAGCTTGATGTCCACCTCGCCTTCCGGCACGCGCCCGTCGGCGGTACCCGCAAGAGGCGCGGCGAAGCCGTAGAGCGGGGCAGTGAACAAGGCCGTCAGCGCCGCCTGCGTGCCAGCCACGGTCATGGCGCGGAAGTCGGCGCCGAAGCGGCGCATGCGGTCGCCCACCCACGTGCACAAACCGGCGATCACGCCCGTCAGGCCCGCCTCGGGGCCCACGCTGCCGCCGAACAGCAGCGGCAGCAGCGCCGAAAGCGAACGCTTGCCAAGGTGGTCGTAAGGGTAACGCCCATCGCCTTTCACCTTGCCCATGACCACGTTCAATTCCTCAGGGGCGAAGCCGACATGCTTGTCGTACAGCCCGATGGCAAGGCCGCCGATCAGGCACACAATCAGCGGCCATGCGGCGAAGCCGAACGGTCCCGACGCCAGCGCCGGGACCTCCCTGCCCGCCGCCGCCCCGAGCATCTGCGGCAGCTTCTCCCACAAAAGGCCCAAGCCGATGTCCATGCAGAAGAAGAACGCCCACACGAACGCGCCGGCGATGGCGCCCGTGATCAACACGCACAACGCGAACAGCAGCCGGTTCGCCGGCTTGGCAAGCTTGCCCATGAAAACCCCTTGGCATTAAGCTGCGAACCGGGGGCGCGCAGCATTGCGGATATGTCAGCCATATTGTAACCGTTGACCCGCCTGGCAAGCCAAGGACCCTCCCCCAACACGACACGCCCAAGCCGCAAGGGGCGGGCTTGACCCGCAATAAGCCCAAGGCGAAGCCGCCGCGCGCAAGGACTCAGGGGTGAATCCGCCTCAGCGCTCGGCGCCGACGCACGCCACATGCGACGGCCCCACACAACCGCAAGGCCCTAGAGCACGCAGCACCCTAGCCTTCGGCAACCTCTACCACGTCCGTGACTACCTCAAGCGGGCATTGCGCCACCACGGCCTGGCCCCTGTCGCCCAGATCGATCAGGGCCGAGTCGCCCTCCTGCGGGGTGAAGCGGAAAGAGATGGTGTTGCCGGAAGGCGCGTCGGTGATGGTGATCTCTTCGCCGTTTGAAGTGGCGTTGCCCACCCACGACTCGTAGGTGCCGTCGGCGGCCCGCACCGCAAGGATGCGTTGGGTCCCGTCGTCAGTGAGCGCGTAGTACACCGTCGCGCCATCATCAGTCTGGCCCACATATGCGCCGGTCACTTCCTGAATCACCTTGGCGACCATCACGGGGTCCGCGCTCGCTGCGCCGCCGTCGCCCTGCTCGACCACGGCGGACTCCTCCACCACCTGGCCGTTGTCATCGTTCGAGTTGCCGCTGCAGCCGGCAAGCGCGCCGCCCGTTATGGCCAGCGTCGCCGCTATCGCCACCGCCGCAGATGCACGCTGCACGCCCTTGATATGCTTCTCGTTCATGTTGCGCTCCTATCGCGTCCGTTCGGGCCCTATTGCCCGACGCCGCAGTATAGAAGCGGCGAAAGCCCCGCACCTCGCGTGTCCTGCTACCGTTTCCGCGGCATAACCGACCCGTTCACAGCACGCCGCCATTCCGTTGCCCTCCCGTTGGGAATGCAAACCCAGGCAACAAAAAACCGCCTTCCGCCCCTGGTTGCCCCAGGAAACGAGAAGCGGTTCGAAAAGCGATCGAAGCCGAAACCCCGATAGCGCCGACAAGCAGCGGGCTCGGCTTTACGCCAGCATCATGAACAGCTTCGCCAGCACGAAGCCGATGAGGCCGCATGCGGGGAACGTGATCACCCACGCCAGCAGCATGTTCTTGGCGATGCTCCAGTTCACGCGCTTGATGGAGCGGCTGGCGCCCACGCCCATGATGGCCGACGTGTTGCAGTGGCCCGTGGACACCGGCATGCCGGTGAGGCTTGCGAACAGCAGCGTGAACACCGTGGAGAAGTTGGCGGCCACGCCCTGGTACTTCTCCAGCTTGACCATGTCCATACCCACGGACTTGATGATGCGCTTGCCGCCCACCACCGTGCCGGCCGAGATGGCCAGCGAGCACGTGATCATGACCCACATGGGGAAGCCGCCCGCATCGGGCGTGGAACTGCCGAAGGAAAGCGCGATGCCCAGCATGGCGATGGACATGAATTTCTGGCCGTCCTGCGCACCGTGCAGAAACGACAGCGCCACCGCGCACAGGTCCTGGATGGCGGTGAAGGCGATGTTGGCCGCCTGGCGGTTGGCCATCTCGAACACGCGCTCGATGATCTTCGTGAACACCCAGCCCAGCGCAAAGCCCGCCAGCAGGGAGAACACCATGCCGTAGATGACCTTCACCCACTCGGAGGGCACGACGCCCGCCCAGCCGTTCATGGCCACCGCGCCGCCGGTGATGCCGGCGATAAGGGAGTGCGATTTCGAACAGGGGATGCCGAAGAACCAGCAGAAGATGCCCCAGCCTATGGCGCCGATCATGGCCGCCACCAGGGCAAGCAAGGCGGCATCGGTGTTTCCCGAGAAGTCGACCATGCCGAACATGGTCTTCGCCACCGCCGTGGAGATGAACGTCATGCCCACCAGGCCGACGAAGTTGAACACGGCGGCCAAGCCGATTGCCGTGTTCGGTTTAAGGCAACGTGTGGAGACCACCGTCGCGATGGCGTTCGGCGCATCGGTTGCGCCGGACACCGCGGTAACGCCGATGATGAGCACCAAAATGACGAACAGGATAGGCTGAGCCATAGCCTGTGCGAGAAAGTCAGCAAACGTAAGCGCCATGCAATTCCCCATACTCGTAAGAGCTGCGTCAATTTTTTGACGTACGCCTAACAATACTACATTCGGTCATGCGAGCGCTATGCCTTAACCCCGGCTTCTTCCATCATCTTTTCTGCGTCGCACGCCATCGGGTGGCCGGACGTCGACGGTTCCGCCGACAGCCCGCCTTCACCGCCCCTTGAAACGCAACAATCGGGGTATATGCGACCGTCGGGGCGCCGCCACGCGGCAGCGCCCCGACCGCTAAACCGACAAGCGCCCGGACCGGCGTTAGCGCCCGCCCTCGGCGATCTGGCCGTCCCGATACGCCTCCAGCAGCTGCTCGAGGTCCTCGACGCGGCGGCGGATATCGGCGCCGTCGTCGGTGTCGGCCACCAGCGTGCGGTGCTCGACGCGCTCGACCACACGGCGGCTCGAGTGGATGTCCAGTTCCTCGACCACCGCCGCAGCCGCCGACTTCAACGGCTCGTGCGCGGCCAGGATGAACTCGTATGAGTTGTCGATGAGCGTGTAGCCGGCGATGCCCGTGGTGGGCTGGTAGGCCTTCGAGAACCCGCCGTCGATCATGAACACGCGGCCGCCGCACTTCACAGGGTCCTCGCCATCCTTGACCTTGACCGGCACGTGCCCGCACACGATATGCGACGTCTCCGGATCCATGCCGAAGTCCTCGAAGATGCCCGCGATGACGCGCTCGTCCTCGATAAGCGTGTAGAAGGGGTTCTTCACCTCCTTGCGCGCGGCCTTGTCGGCGATGAGGTACAGCTCAAAGGTGGCCATCTTGCTCTTCGCGAACAGCGGGCTTCCCTCGCCCAGCCACAGGTACCACAAAAGATCGCGACCGCGGCGGCTCTCCTCGGCGTCATGGCTGAAGAACGCAGCGCGAACGTAGCGCTCCATCACGTCGTAGAGCGCGCGGCCCTTGTAGCGGCGCCCGAACACGTCCACTTCCTTCAGGCTGCCGTCGGCGTTGAGCGGCACGCAGGCGTGGAACATGAGGTTGCCGTTGCGGATCTTGTACAGGCTGCCCACTTCCAGGAAGAAGCGCATGTGGCGCTGCAGCTTCTCGCATCCGGTGAACGCGGCCTCCAGGCGGCACATCACCTCTTCCTCAGCCGGTGTGAGCGCGAAGGGGTTTTGGGGGTCCACCGTGGGGAACACGCGGTCGGTCAGCGGGTACTCCACGCCATCGACCACCACGGTGCCCGCCTCGTAGTCGATCTTGTCGAGCAGCTTGCGGTTTTCCAGCCCGAACTCGGGGTACTCGTCGATCAGCGCCGCCTCCACCTTGAACTGGATGATGGCCATGGCTTTTTGGATCTTCACGTTCATCTCAAGCTCGGACGGCGACAGGTCGGGGTTGCCCTTCAGGCCGAAGCCCACGCACGGATCGTCACGGTACGCGTCAAGGGCGAAGCTTGCCAGCGGCAGGATGTTGATGCCGTAGGCGTCCTCCAGGATGGACAGGTTGCCGTAGCGGGCGCAGTTGCGCACCACGTGCGCGATGCAGCCGCGCTGCCCGAGCGCCGCGCCCATCCACACGATGTCGTGGTTGCCCCACTGGATGTCCACCTTGTGCTGGGCCTGCAGCGTCTCCATGATGACGTCGGGGTGCGGGCCGCGGTCATAGATATCGCCGATGATGTGCAGCTGGCTGATAGCCAGGCGCTGGATGAGCTGCGCGAGCGCCTCGATGAGCGCGATGCCGCGCCCGGTGCGCACCGCCGCGTCAAGGATGCCGGCATAGTACGCTTCTTTGTCCACGCCGTGGTTGTCCTCGTTCATCAGCTCCTCGATGATGTAGGCGAACTCGGCGGGCAGCGCCTTGCGCACGCGGCTGGCCGTGTACTTGCGCGCCGCGCGCTTGCACACCGCCACCAGGCGCGGCACCACGATGGCGTACCAGGCCCGCTCGTCTTCCACGCCAGCCAAGATCAGCTTCGCCTTCTCACGCGGGTAATAGATGAGCGTGGCCAGCTCGCGCTTCTCGGCCTCGGTCAGCTGATCGCCGAACGCCTCGTCCACCTTCAGGCGGATGGACCCCGACCCGTTGCGCAGGATGTGACTGAACGCCTCGGATTCGCCGTGGATGTCGGAGCAGAAGAACTCCGTGCCCTTCGGGAGGTTCAGGATGGCGCTCAGGTTGATGATCTCGGCCGCCGCCAGCTCCTGCGTGGGGAAAGATCGGGCCAACAATTCCAAGTAGCGCTTCTGATCCGCTTCCATGAAAACCTCCTCAGGTCATCGCACAGTGATGGCACGATGGTACCGCGCGCAGCCCTCCCCCGCGCGCCCGCACCGGCAAACGGCGCAACCCGAACGAAGAAGGTCACCGCGACGCAGCCCCTCCACAGTCCCCAAGTGTCCGACCCCGCCCGTCCCTGACTGCGCGGAGATTTTCTTGTTCGCGCGGCCGACCGGCGAAGCGGGTTGCTCGCGGGCGGTACAATAGGCGCTGCGAACCTACGGCGACCACGTTGCCGTTACCTATATATAGCAAGGAGCAAGCATGGAACGCATTGCAAGTTTTTCCGTCGATCACCGCGTGCTCGAGCCCGGCGTGTACGTGTCGCGCCGCGACTCCGATGACGCCACCGGCTGCACGACCACCACGTTCGACCTGCGCATGACCGCCCCCAACCGCGAGCCGGTCATGGACACCGCCGCCGTCCATGCCATCGAGCATCTCGGCGCCACTTTCCTGCGCAACGATGCCGAATGGTCGGCCCGCGTGATCTATTTCGGCCCCATGGGCTGCCGCACGGGCTTCTACCTGGTGGCCTTCGGCGAACTGGAATCCGCCGACGTGGCCGACCTCGTGCGCCGCATGTTCGACTTCATCCGCGATTTCGAGGGCGAAATCCCCGGCGCCAAGCCCGAGGAGTGCGGCAACTACCACGACAACGACCTCGTGCAGGCGAAATGGTGGGCACGCCGTTACATGGCCGACACCCTCGAAGTGCTCGACGAGGCGCACACGCATTACCCCGCCTTGCTCGACTAACGCAAACGCAGCAAGTGGGTGCCATCCCGCATCGAGCTAACGAACCGAAGGGAGCGTGTCGAAAGCCCGCAAAAGGCTGCCTTGCCGCGCTTCCCTTCCCCGATCAGAAAGCAGCTTATGACTACGAGCTTCAACACCATGGGCATCATCGGCGCCATGGACGTGGAAATCGCGCTGTTGCGCGAGGAGATGGCGAAGGCCGGCGCAGTGAAGATCACGCGCATCGCCGGCATGGAGTTCAACGTGGGCACCATCGGCAACACCACCGTCATCGTGGTGCAGTGCGGCGTGGGCATGGTCAATGCCGCCACGTGCGCGCAGGTGCTCGTCGATCGCTTCGGCGTGAGCGCGCTGCTCAACACCGGCATCGCCGGCTCGCTGGACGCATCCATCAACATCGGTGACATCGTGGTGGCCGACGACGCGGTCAACCACATCATGGACGTGTGCAACCTGGGCTACGGCGCAGGTCAGACGCCTGGACTGGACACGCTAGCGTTCCCCTGCAGCCCGGCGCTGTCGAAATCGGTCGTCGCCGCGGCATCGGCGATAGGCGCCACCACGCACACCGGCCGCGTGGCCTCGGGCGACCGCTTCGTGCGCGACAACTTCGAAAAGCAGCGCATCACCGAAACGTTCGGTGCGAAGTGCTGCGAGATGGAAGGTGCGGCCATCGCGCAGGTCGCATGGGCCAACGGCGTGCCGTGCGCCATCGTGCGCGCCATCTCCGACAAGGCCGACGGCTCCTCGTCCATGGACTATCCCACGTTCGAGGCGCAGGCAGCCCGCAACAGTGCCGCGCTCGTCATCGCCATGCTTAAACGGCAAGGCTAGCAAGCCTCGAATCCCCCACAACCCCGACGATCGGACGCTTCCCCATGACCTTCGACGACAACATGCTTCCCACCATCGACGACCCCGCCGTCAGCCTGGTGCGCGACGAACGCGGCCTGGCGCTGGTGGGCGAAGGCATGGAGCTGCGCTGCGATCTTACGGGCATGCTGCCGCGCATCAAGCCCGGCAGGCTCTCCCACGAGCTGCTCGTCCGCGCCGCGCGCGTCAAAGGCGTCGATCAACCCCGCGCCATCGACGCCACCGCAGGGTTCGGGGAGGATGCGCTGCTGCTGGCCGCTGCCGGTTTCCACGTGCAGCTCTTCGAACACGACCCCGTCATCGCCGCGCTGCTTGCCGACGGCCTGGCGCGCGCGGCCGCCGACCCGCAGCTTTCGCCCGTCGTGGCGCGCATGCGCGTGACCAGCGGCAACAGCGTGCAAGCGCTTACCGCGCGCGCATCTATGGACGTGACCAAACCCGACGTGGTCTACCTTGACCCGATGTTCCCCGCCCGGCAGAAAAGCGCGGCGGTCAAGAAGAAGTTCCAGCTGCTTCACCACCTGGAGGCGCCGTGCACCGATGAGGAAGGGCTGCTGCGCGCCGCCATAGCCTGCGGCCCGCGCAAGGTGGTCATCAAGCGGCCGGCGAAGGGCCCGTACCTGGCCGGCATCAAGCCCAGCTACTCCATCGACGGCAAGGCTGTGCGCTACGACTGCATCATCCCCGCCAGCATGAAGCTGTAAGGCGTGAACAGGCTTTTTAGCTCTCCACCTTCGCGTAGAGCTTCATGGCCGCCACGAACGCCTCGCCTATCGCATCGAGCGTCAGCCCGCGCGGCATCACGTAGCCGATATGCATGCGCTCGCCCGAGCGGATGGGCACCGCCGTGATGGCGCCGCGCTGCAAAAACTCCGGGTACACGCCGCTGGTCACGGTATAGGCGTCGGAGTGCAGCATGAAGCTGGTGGCGAAACCGCGATCGCTGACCTTCACCGTCTTCGCCGAAGGCGCCCACAGCGGCTCTTCGGAAAACGCCGACGACTCATAAGCCCCCTGCACGAAGGACAGCTGCGGATACGGGTACAAGTCGTCAAGCGAAACGCTCTCCCGCCCCGCCAACGGGTGCCCGAAACGCAAAAACACGTGCGGCACCGCTTCGAACAGCTCGTAGAACTCCAGCTTGTTGCGGTCGAGCACGCGCCCCACCGCCCCCTCGTTGGCGCGCGAGAGATACATCACGCCCAGGTCGCTGTCGCATCTTGCCACGTCATCGATGATCTGCTGCGTCTGCGTCTCGTTGAGCACCAAGTCGAACCTGCCCGAACCAACCTGCTGCGCAACGTCCAAAAACGCCCGCTCCACGAACGTGAAGTGATGCGACGACACCGCGAAGCGCATGCCCTCGGGCTGGTTGCCGCCATAGCGGCGCTCAAGATTGTCCATCTGCAGCACCACCTGCCGTGCCCGGCCCAGGAACTCCATGCCCTCCTTCGTGGGCGTAGCGCCGGTGTTCCCGCGGGTGAACAGGGAGAACCCCAGTTCGCGCTCCACGACCGACACCGCCTCGGACAGGCTGGGCTGCGAAACCGACAACACGCGCGACGCCGCCACCATCGACCCCGTCTCCGCGATCTTCAACATATAGCGCATCTGCTGCAGCGTGATCTTCATGCCAACCCTTCCGGCGAAAAGAAAGAAACCTTCGAAAGCCAAGTATACGTCACGCCCCGCACCAACCCCCAAACGCCCACATGCGGATGAAGCCGTGTACAGCTCGGCTTCACCATCTTGCTTCCCCCTTACACACACACGCGCGCGAGCAAGTATACTGGCAGAAAGAGGAAAGCCGCCACGCAAAGGCGCTTTCACGCGACGCCGGGGCCGCCGTTGCGTCGCGCAAACGCAAACGGAGGAGGACATCATGACCGCTATAACGCTTCTTGCAGCGTTCGCGTTCATCGTGCTTGCAGGCGCGGGCATTGCCGCATGGGCTCGCAACGCCCGGAACACCGGTGCGAACGCGCCGGGCGCGCTCGCATGCGCCGCGGTAGCCATCGCAGCCGCGGGCACGCTCGCCATCGCCCCGGCGATGCCGGCATCCGCGGCGGACGAATCGCATCACGCAGACGACGACCATACCTGGTCAGCCGAAGGGATCGCCGACCATGCAAGCGGCATGCTGGGAGACGACATCGTCTGGTTCGGCCAAAGCAAGCTGTTCACGAAGACGGCCGCACCTAACGACATCCTCGCCGCGGGCCAGTCCATCGCCGTAAGCTCATGCACTGTATCGGGCAGCATCCGCGCAGCAGCCGAGGACATCGCCATCAGGGGCGCCGATGTGGCGCACAGCATCACCCTTGTCGCAAAAGATGCCACGGTGAGCGACACCACGGCGCAGGCGGTGGCCATCGCCGCCGGTGATGCAAGCTTCTCCGGCGAATGCGATGCGCTCTACATCTGCGCCGAGCACGCCGTCATCGACGGAACCGTCCACGGCGACGTCGTGGTCAACGCCGACTCCGTACGGCTGGGCCCCAACGCCCGCATCGAAGGCGCCGTACGCGGCTCTGCCGGCGATCAGCCCGAGATAGCCTCCTCCGCACAG
>CALEWN010000031.1 GCA_937925385.1 uncultured Senegalimassilia sp. | reverse complement strand
GCACAAGTCGATCAAGCAGAGTTTAATCTGCAAATCGCAAATGCGAACGTTGCAAAAGCTCAAATGAATGTAACGCGCGCCCAAAACGAAGTCGATCGAGCCAACTCGAACCTGGTTCCCGTACGGCGTATTTGCGGCGACGAAGCGGCGGAGACCTCTGTCGCCATCTCCAAAAAAATGTTCCCCGAGGGTTCTCAGAATCTGATTATCGCGCGCGACGACGATTTCAAAGACGCCATGAGCACTACGGGTATGGCAGGATCGCTCAATTGCCCCATTCTGCTGGTAAATCGAGAATACGGGATGACCATAGTACTAGCAAATGAGATATTGCGCCTCAAACAAAGCAATGTGTATATTATCGGCGGTCCTGGCGCAATCCCCGGCTTGAACACGCTGAAGCAACAGCTTTCCGCACTCAATATCGACAACCCGACTAATCTATACGGCAACGAAGCATGCGACACATCCGTTATCTGCGCCGACATACTTATGAACTGGAACGCTGACAATGGGCGTAACGCCGATTATGCCGTAGTTGCCATGTCCGACAATTTCCAAGACGCACTCTCCATGTCAAGCTTCGCGTACAAGCATCGCGTCCCCATTCTTCTGCTATCATCGGCTGATAACGCCGCCGACCGTCGCTTAACCGATGACGGCATCGCTATGCTGAAGACAGGCAAGCTCGCATCTGCAAAGATTCTCGTCGCCGGCGGCACGGGCGCCGTGCCTGACGCGATCTTCTCCGATCATGCCCTATCAATCTATAAACGCTTGGCGGGATGGGATGGTTACGACACCTCCAACCAAATCGCCAACTGGATGATCGACAACGAACTGCTTTCCGCTAAATCCGTGACGTTCGCATGCGGTGCCGAGCCGGCATGCGGCCTTGATGCCCTCGCCGGATGTGCCGTCGGCGGACAAGAATGCGGCCCCATCTTGCTGGCTTCCACGCAACCTGATTACGGCCAAGCACGCGAAGCGACCATCTCTGGGCGCGATTCCGAGGGCTCGCTGGCATTTCTTCAAAAGCACAGCAAAGATATCCAATGGGTCAATGTACTCGGCGGAACCTATGTAATGCCAGAACAGCTTATCAACGACATCGAAAGCGTGCTCGACTAGCAATCGGTCTCTTCAACGAAGCCGAAGCTGCAAGCAGGACCCATCCGCGCGCCGCCAAAATGCTTCTGCCCATATTGGCGGCGCGCCCTCATCTCGTTGAGCGCGAATAATCACCGAATGATAGATGCTTCTTTGATTAGGGCTTCAAGCTAGTAGCCTCTGATTTGTTGCACAACAAAATCAGAGGCTACTAGCGTACTATTTAAGTCGTAGAGCCAGATCGAGGAGGAAGCATGGATAAAAGAGCGTTTCAGCCAAATATTGTTTCTCGCACAACACGCACAGCTGTTGCGGCGATGCTAGCAAGCACCATGTGCATACCCTCGCCAGCTTTGGCGCAGGAAAGCCGGAGCGACAATTCCCCAACCTCCGAATTGCAGGAGCCAAGCAACGAGGAAACTCTTGGCGATAAGCCCGATTCGACCTTAGCCGCCGCAAACGATTCCTCTCCTCAACAGGCCGTCGAAACAGCAATCGAAGAAGCGCCCGTGGCACTGTCCGCAGGCGAAGATGCGGAAAGCACCCTCACGTACAGCATCGACGAAGACGGCAACGCAACCATCACCGGTACTACGGACGAAAAAACCAAGCGTGGCGTCGTCATTCCGGAGTCGATAGATGGTCACCCCGTAACGGCAATCGCAGCGTACGCCTTTAGCGGGAAAACCCCTCAGTCCGACTACGACCTTTCGGACAGAACCGACCTATGGCTAACCTCTATCTACATACCCAACAGCGTTAAATCCATCGGCGGCTTTGCATTTGAGAACAACAAGAATCTCGAGTCAGTCCATCTGCCGGAAAACGGTTGCACAATTGGACATAGAGGCGGATACCTGGATGCTCATGGCAGCATTTTTGATGGATGCACCTCGCTCAAAACAATCACAATCCCCGATGGACTTGACGTTATAGATCCGACCCATTTCGAAACGTGTATTAGCGCCCTCTCCGCACCAAAACTAGAGAGCGTGACATTTGCCAAAGGCACCTCTACGATTTGCAATGGTCTCCTAGCGAACTGCCCCTCTCTCAAATCAATCAACATACCCGACTCCGTCAAATCGATCGGGGCCAGTGTCTTCAGCGACTGCGAGGCGCTTGAATCAATCGACATCCCCGACTCCGTCAAATCGATAGGCAGCTACGCTTTCAGCGGCTGCGAGGCGCTCGAGTCAGTGCGCCTGCCCGAAGGCGGTTGCGAGATCGGCGCAAAAGATGACCGCGGTAGCTACGGCTTTGTTTTCAGCGGATGCACCTCCCTCAAACGCATCGCCATCCCGGATGGGCTGACCACCCCCGATGCACACAATTCGACAACAGGAGCTTTTGCAGCCCCCGCCCTCGAGAGCGTCGCTATCGCGAACAACGCGTCGGCGATCGACGGCGGCCTCCTGGCGAACTGCCCTTCCCTCAAGTCGGTCGACATCCCCGACTCCGTCAAATCGATCGGCGCCTTCGCTTTCAGCGGCTGCGAGGCGCTCGAGTCGGTGCGCCTACCAGAAGGCGGTTGCGAGATCGGAAGCGTGTTCTTCAGCTATAACGACGGACCCAAGCGCTATGGCAACGTCTTCCAGGGCTGCACATCGCTCACGAACCTACACATCCCCAAAGGCATCACCGCACTCTCAAGCGAAAACTACTACGCCTGGGATTACTCGATGTTTTCCGCACCGGCCCTCAAAAGCGTCACATTCGAAGACAGTGTCAACGCTCTATCTGCGAGCATGTTTAAAAATTGCGAAGCTCTTGAAGCCGTTAGCATCCCCAACGGTGTTAAAACCATACCCTCCTACTGCTTTTCCAACTGCAAAGCACTAACAAGCTTGGACATCCCGGAATCAGTTAAAACTATCGAAGGTTGCGCCTTTAAAGGGTGCGGTTTTGCATCGATCAACCTCCCCGACACCGTAAAAGCAATACACGATGGGGCATTCGCCGATTGCGCGTCGCTATCCACGGTCAACCTTCCAACAAAAGGAGTCGAACTAGGAGGAAGCTATTATCCTAGTAATTCGAATAGCGGCACATTTGCTGGCTGCACCGCGCTGAAGAGCATCACGCTGCCCGATGGTATAACGGGCGGTATGCTTGGGGCGCCAGCTCTTACCAATGTTAAGTTTGCACCAGGCATCAAAAAAATCAACGGTCTTGGCGGCTGCACTGCGCTTAGCAACGTCATTGTCCCCGATAGCGCTCGCCAAATCTGCGAAGGCTCATTTTCCGGATGCGTTTCCTTGCAAAGGATTGATATACCCGAAGGAGTTACCTCTATATCGAATAGTGCATTCGGTTACTGCAAATCCCTGCAGCAGGTCAATCTACCTGATTCGCTTCGCAAAATCGGTTACAACTCATTTGGTAACTGCACATCTTTACAGGATCTGCAAATACCTACCGATGTTGCTGAAATCGGCGGCGGTGCTTTTATTAACTGCACCTCTCTTGAATCTGTTTCGCTACCCTCGAATATCCAACAAATCAACTACAGCACTTTCGAAAACTGCACTTCACTCAAATCAATTGACTTGCCCATATCGGTAAGAAACATTTACGAGCACGCTTTTTACAAATGCTACGATTTGGTTAACGCAACCATAACGCCTAACACGACCAATATTTCAAACAATGCCTTTGATTTGTCAGGGCTCGAAAACGGCACAATAACATGCGTCAAAGGTTCTGCTGCAGATTCGTTCGCACAAAATGCCGGCATTAAACGAAACTACTACACTGACAATACGGATTACCAAGATGTTGCAAACTCATCCATCTCCCTAAATACGTACGATATCGGATTTGATGGCACCTCCGCCGAGCCAAAGCCTAACGTTTACATTGGGAATAAATACCTGTACAGTGGCAGCGATTTCGACATATATTACGAAAACAACACCGCACCCGGAACGGCGACAATCGTGATCACCGGCAAGGGAAAGTACCACGGTACCCGTACGTTCGCGTTCCAAATCGACGAAGCCGAACAGGGCAGCGCGGTGCGTCTTGCGGGCGAAAGCGCAGCAGACACATCGGCTCGAATCGCTACAGAGGCTTTCCCTGAAGGCTCGGAATGGGTCATCATCGCCCGAGACGATGATTTCGCCGATGCGATGAGCGCTACCGGCTTGGCGGGCGTGCTCAATGCGCCCATCGTACTGACCGATCGTTATTCGTTATCAGACGCAGCCGCTAGGGCAGTCCAAACACTTGGGGCGAAAAAAGCCTATATCATTGGCGGCGCAGGAGCCATTCCCGGCGATATCGAGGGAAGCCTGGCTACATTTGGCTGCCAGACGCAAGACCGCATATTCGGGTATGATAGCTGGGATACTTCTACTGAATGCGCAAAGAAAATCGCCGAGCACGGCGGCAATCCAGGAAGCAACGCAGTAGTGGCCATGTCCACAAATTTCCAGGACGCATTGTCAATTAGCTCTTACGCTTATAAATACCAGGTACCGATTTTCCTTGAAACCGACGAAGCACATGGACGACAGCTAACGGAAGCCGCGGTATCCACAATTAAGGAGCTATCCGGCACGATTTACGTACCAGGCGGCAATGGAGCGGTTCCCCAAGCCTCGGTCGAGGACGTCTTCGGCAAAGAACGCGTTGTGCGCCTATCGGGCTGGGATGGATACGACACTTCCAACCAAATCGCAACCTACATGGTCGAGCACGGGCTGCTGTCCCCTTCCACCATATGCCTAGCCTCCGGAGCGCCTGACCCCAAAGGCGTTGACGCGCTGGCCGGCGCAGCGCTCGCAGGTAAAGCTGGCGGCGTAGTGCTTCTGACAAATGCAAATCCAAGATTTGGAAGCATAAGCACAACGACGATCGAAGGCGCAGACTCCGAAGGCACATCCGCATTCCTTCCTTCCCATACCAAGGATGTGGAGCAAGCCTATATCTTGGGCGGAAAAGCAGTCATGCCCGCCGAATTGCAACAGAGAGTCAACGACATATTGGGTTAGACAAAAGCCGTCGCGTCATCAAAATTTGAAATCATACACAAAGAGGGCCCATTGCAAATAACAATGGGCCCTCTTCACAGAATGCGACAACGGCCAAAACCACGTACAAGCCAATTGCTCGTACGTTCTACTTCTTCCCTTGCACCGCGCGACCTATCGACTTCAAGACCTCTCGGCGGGCGGTACCAAAAGGAGCAATAGGGTCGATGATCTTGCGCAGCGGGCTGTCGTCGGACACGGCGCACTCGTGATCGTCGATGGCCGACGGCGACGCGGCGAGCGCGGGCATGCTGGCTTTCCACAGCAGCGCCATTAGGCGCTCGCGGAACGGCGTGTCGCGCGCGTACTCCCAGTACAGCTCGAAGCGGTCGCAGTTCGTCATCTTCCACGGCTTCTCGAAGCCCGCGTAGTGCACAATCTTCTCGTGGCCGCGCGAGTCGTTGAACGCGTCGAACACCGCCGCGGGCGCGTGCGAGAACACGTTCGCAATACGGTTGGCGCAGTCGATCATAACGTTCCAGTCGTAAGGCAGATACGTCACGCGCCCCTCGCAATGCGCGTTGAGCACGTCCTGGTCGTTGTAGATAAACCGGTCGTCGGAGGCGAACTCGAGCCACTTCTCGATGGGATGGAGCTCGCGCATGGCGCGCGTGTTCAGCACCAGCACGCCGGCCTGGAAGTACGCATACGGATCCTGCATGCCCAGCACCTCGCACGTGTACTTCGCGCGCTGGCCGTCCTGCATGTTCACATTGCCCAAAAAGTCGATGTCGCGCACGGCGGCCAGCAGATTGTCGCCAAGGTCCACGTTGAACAGCTCCGACACGTCGCCCTTCACGATAAGGTCGGAATCCAGGTACAGCACCTTGTCGTAGTGCGGCATGAGCTTCTGGATGAGGAAGCGGTAGTACGTCTCCACGCTGATGTGCGGGTTATTGGTGGTCAATTCATACTGGCTCACCAGACGCGATACGTCGCAGAACTGAATGGACACGTTGTCGAAACGGCTCGCGAAGAAATCGGTCATGAGCACGCGGTTCTCGTATGCTATATCCTTCTGCAGAACCACCACTTCGAAGCGATACTCCTTGGAGGCGTTGGCCATCATGGAATACATGGTGGTGGTGAGCATGGGCACATAGTTGTTGTCCGCCGCGAACGCAACGGGGATCACCGGACGGAAATCGCCTTCGGGCAGCACCATTTCCGGTTCGTAATGGAAATCCGGCTGGTTCAAGTGCACGCACTGCAACTCTTTCATCTTCCAACCCGCCCCCACACGCTCGTGATGCAGCAGGAAGACGTTAAGCAGGCGCTCGGATAGGTGTCCCGGCGTGCGCAGGCCCTCCTTGGTGTACAAAGACATGTCTGCCGTCGTCGTGAATTCCTCCAAAATGGGGAACAACCAGGCGCAATATTCCTGGAACACCTCGCGGTGCATAATGAACATATTGCAGAAACGTCCCGTATGGCCCGCCAAGAACGTCTGCACGTCCTGCTGATATTCCGGGTGGCGGCGAACAAGGATCTCCATCACGCGGTCGAGATCTTCCACGAACAGCTTCGGCGCGGCATCGTACTGCGAGCGAAGCGTTGCTTCCTCGTCCATATAGCGGCGAATATCCTGCGTACGCGTGGTGATAACGTCGAAGCCACGCACCGCTGCACGAATGGAATCGTCATCCAAGGCGTAACGTTTTTGCGACAAGCTATCGATGAATTCATCGATGACCTCGCCGAACTCGTTTTCCTCGTGCTCGGTGTCGCTGAAATCGAAATAGCGGCGATAATGGCAGAAGCCGTAGTACTCGGCATCCACGTTCTTCCATGCCCAGTATTGCGCCGTGAGCTCACAGTACTGCGGATTGAGCTCGGAGATGTTGTCGCCCTCATCGTCATGCAGCGCCCAGTCGAAGCGCTGGCCCGCAGCCGCTGCGCCTACCTGCACCGGCTGCAGCACGTTTCCATCGAACAGGTCCACGTTTTTGTGGGCGGACACGAAGATCCGCACGCGCTGCGCATCCCAATCCGCACGTTGAATGGCATGGCGCACGTCGGCCATGTGGTTGCGCGCAGCCAAGTAATACTCGCGATACGTGGGACTTTCGGAAGCGCCTTTGCCCAACAGCTCCTTGGCTTTGGCGTACCACGCAGCCACATCAGACGCACGCATGGCATCCACGTCACCGGCCTGCAGCAAGGCATACGCGCGATCACGCACGAAACGATGAACGTGCGCAGCGAACTCAACCGCGTCAACGGCGTCATATGCAACATCGGCAGCAACCAACTTGTCGGCATCGGAAACACGCTCAAACCACTCGTTGGCCAGACTATAAATCACACGCGCCTTAAAGCCTTTGGCACAAGAAAGGACGACCTCATCTCCCGTGGATTGAGCATAGGAAATTGCCGCATCGTAGCAATCGCGAATCTGTCGAGCGGAACGCCCAAACGATTCAACCGACAGCATATCGCCACTTGTGACACCACGACCAATAAAATATTTATATCCAACGATGTCGTTTCGCGTGATTTCCGTCTGCATCAGGCTTGCAACAACTAAATATTCGTATCCATCTTCAGCACGCTCAAGACGAGCGCCCGTCATACGAGCGTAGGCAGCCTTTAACAGCGAAGCGCGATACAGGCGGTGATGAGCATTCCAGTCCCTTTTGTAGCCAAACGACGGGTCGAAGACCGTTTGCAATGCATCATATCGAGTTAAATTCGGAGCATCGTGATTTGCCCATTTTTCAAACCCTGCCGCCATGCCATTGGACTTTTCGCCATCCTCGCACACAATGCCGAAATGGACAACGTCGGCATTCGTTTGCTCGGAAACCCCCGCCAACGCGGAAAGCACGCCCGGGCACAGCTCATCGTCGGCATCTAAAAACGTAACGAAATCGCCTTCGCAAGCCTTTACGCCAGTTTTCCGCGCAAGGTGCAAGCCCTCATTCACCGATTTGCCGATCACGACGAATCGATCATCGTCTTGTGCGTAGCCCTGCGCAATTTGAAGACAATCATCGGGGCTTGCATCTACAACAACAATCGCTTCCCAATCGGCGTAGTCCTGAGAGCGAACGCTCTCCAAACATGCCGGCAAATATTCGGCGTTACCATACGCAGCAATCACAATAGAAAAACGAGGCATGAGCCCAAACTCCTTCGTCTAGATCACCGGCGGGACTTCATCCCATGCGGGAACGTCCTCGCCCTCAAGGCGAATGGCCTTCGCCAGCAGGCTTTTGTCCAGCTTCCCGTAATGGTCAAGGTCGCCGAAGAACGTCAGACCGGTGACGTAGGCGCCGTAACGCTGGATGTAGTAAATGGCGTGCGACACGCTGTCAAGGTCCTGTGTATCCTCGAGCAGCATAAGGTTACCCGAGCCAGCAGCCCAAACACCGCAGGTCAGCGCATCAAACGGGTCCCACACCGACGCAACCATCAGGTTGTAGCCGTCCTCGGGAACCGGCATAGCGTGATTGCGCATAACCCAGTCGTTGAGCCATTCGTTGTTGTTGTACGGGCCGGAATCCGCGATTTCTTCGACTTCAGCACCCTTCATACCCATAATGACATCATAGCCCGCAGGCTTACACTTCGCATCGTTAGGGTACAGCACCCGCCCAATCGAAGAAGCCTCGATCGTAGCCGCCACCTTTGTGGCCGACGCTTCGCCCTCGTCGATGAACAAAATGGGCGCGCGCAAACCATACAGAACCGGCAACGCGGAAATCAAATGCCCCATCTCACCCAAGCCAGCAACAAATGCCAGGTCACCCCATGCAACATCGGATTCCCTGTTCCCGTGCTCAAAAACGCGCAGGCTCATGCCAACGGCATCCTCACCGGAAAGAAACTCGATAGCAGCATCGGGACACAAAGCATGCAACGAAGACTGGATGTGCACGCCATCGGTGCTCGCCTCGCTGACCACGAGCATGCGCGTGGGCGCAAATTCGCGAATAGCTCGCGCGGTGATATCCGGCACCGACGCGGGCTTGAACAGCAGCAGCGGCGCCTCGTACAAGCTTGCCACGCTGGTTGCCGCCGCAGCGGCCGGAACAGAATCGCCTTGAGCAAGCACAATGGTGCCGCCCCGGCCGAGCGCGCGACCCTCCATCAGCTTGGCAGCCGTACCGTAACGGTCGTCGCCGGCAATGGCGGTATAGCTTGCCGGATTGGGCACCTTCGGGCTTTCCAGCAGCTTGAACACGCGCTGCTCGGACTTCGAACTGCCCTGATGACCGCCCAGAATACTGTAGGTGCGGCACACGTCCTTCGCGTCGCCAATCATGCGCGTGTGGCCCTTCTCAATCCAAATGGCGCGGTTGCACATGCGCTCGATCTGAGCATTGTTGTGCGACACGATAAGCACCGTCACGTCATGCTCCTTGATGAGCTTCGTGATGCGGCGCTCGCACTTTTGCTGGAACATAAAGTCGCCAACGGACAGCACCTCATCGACGATAAGGATTTCCGGCACGATAACCGTGGCAATGGCGAACGCAATGCGCGCCACCATGCCCGACGAGTAGTTCTTCATAGGCATATCCAGGAACTTCTCGACCTCGGCAAATTCCACGATCTCGTCGAAATGCTGATCGATGAACTTACGCGAGTAGCCCAGCAACGCGCCGTTGAGGTACACGTTTTCGCGCGCGGTCAGCTCCATGTCAAAACCGGCGCCCAGCTCGATGAGCGGGGCAATGTTACCGTTGATGGTGCAGGTGCCCTCCGAAGGCTCCAGCACGCCGGCGATAATCTTCAGCATGGTCGACTTGCCCGAGCCATTGGTGCCCAGGATGCCGAAGACGTCGCCTTTGCGTACGGTAAACGACACATCATCAAGCGCGCGGAATTCCTTGAACATAAGCTCACGGCGCGCCAGGGCGATGGCGTATTCCTTCAGGCTGTTGAGTTGCTCGTTAGCCATGTTGAACACCATGGACACATGGTCCACATCCACCATGACCGGACGCGTGTCCAGCCCGGAATCCTGTTCGATAACATCGCCAAGCGGCGAAGTGTTGACGTTTTCTGGCATAGGGACCGCCTAGACGTAGAGGATGAACTTCTTCTCGGTAAGCTTAAACACCAAGAAACCGATTACAAACGTGATGAGCGCCATGGCAAGGCATACAAGGTTTTCCTTGATGCCCGGCCACTGGCCGTACATGGCGATGTCGCGGAAATACACCACATAGTGATACATGGGATTGTACGCCTCCGCCGCCTGCATCCAATCGGGCAGCAGCGTAACCGGGTAGAACAACGGCGTAGCGTAGGTCCACGCCGTGATGACGACGCCCCACAGATGGCACACGTCGCGGAAGAACACAGCCAGCGCAGACAGCAGCATGCCCAAGCCGCTACAGAACAGCAACATGTAGATGAGCAGCAGTGGCAGCGCCAGCAGGTTCACCGTGGGAGCAATGCGGAAAAACACCATAACGACGATGACAGCAATAAGCGAAATAGCGAAATTCACCAGCTGGAACAGGACTTTCTCCAACGGGAAGATCATCTTTGCCACGCGAATCTTCTTGATAAGCGGCGCGGATTCTAAGATAGACGTCATGGCGCCGCTGGTGGAGTCAGCCATAAGGGCGAACAAAACGTTGCCCAAAATCAGGTACATGGGGAAGTTTTCAACGTCGCCGAATTTCAGCACGTTGGTAAACACCGCCGCTAGCACGCACATCATAAGCAGCGGGTTGAGCACCGACCATAGCACGCCGAGCACGCTACGACGATACTTCAACTTAAAATCTTTCGACACCAGAGAGGAAATGGTGAACCAATTCCTCCGCATGGAAGCCGAGATTAACGACGATTGCGCCATGGAGCTCCTTATCATCGGAAATACTTGCAAGGGCCAAAACGCCCAATAACGCAATGGTTTATTTTACTCTATCGAAAACAGCACGCCCAAGGTGCACCAAATGCCCAGAACGAAGGTTGGCAAGTCCCATATAATAGAGAGAGTACAGGAAATTCGTCTGACAAGGAGTCATTCGTTATGCCGGCACTAAGCGTAATCATCCCCGTTTACAACAAGGGCGACTACCTTGCAGACTGCCTGCGCTCCATCCAGGCGCAGACATTTCGCGATTTTGAGATTGTCTGCGTGAACAACAACTCAACTGATTGTTCTATGAACGTAGTGAGGAAATTCGCCGAGCATGACCCGCGCATAATAGTGGCTGAAGAGAAAATCCCCGGTGCCGCCGCGGCGCGCAACAAGGGGCTTGATCTCGTACGCGGGCAGTTCGTCACATTCGTCGATGCAGACGACTATATCGACAACACGCTATTCGAAACTTATGCGAGAAAACTCAACGAAAGCGATGCCGATGTTTGCATCATAGGCATCGACCACTTCTTTCCCGAAATTCAAACTTACCTCTACCCCACCAAACCCGGGTTTACCGGGCCAAAGACGGCAGAAGAGCTTGACGACAACTTGTTCTTCGTCACCACGCCTAGCGTATGCACGAAGGCATTCCGGCGCGACAGCATAGAGCGGCTAGGATTACGCTTCAACACGCAGTTGAAAACGGCAGAGGATATGCTGTTCAGCTTCACCATGCTGATGAAGGCAAGGTCCGTCTATTTTGTTGACGAGATTCTTTACCATTATCGCCAACACGTGGCGGGGTCATTGACGCATCAAACAGTCCGCCGTGGAGCGCAAGCATTCGACAGCCTGAAGATGCTTAAGCAAGTAGCCGAAACGTCCCCTGCCTTCGACTCCCTATACGCGGGGCTACTAAACTTTTCCCTTGAGCAGGCGCGTTATATCATGCAAATCTCGTGCGACGCCGATGAGTTCATCGAGCAGTACGATGCGTACATGCAAACCTGGTGGCCGCAAGTCAAGCGGAACGAAGTGCACATCCGTCCGGAACAACGCTACATGTTCGAACGGTTCGACAAAGCGCAGTCGGCAATCGAGCTCATGCATGAAAACTGGCAAGACATCGTGAACACGTTGAACTGGTACGAGCAGCGTTGTGCGCAACTTGAACACCAGAGGTCCGCAGAAACGCAAGAACGAGACGATTTGAACCGACGCATCGGAGAACTTGAAGAGTCCACTAGCTACAAAGTTGGCAAGGCCATCATGGCCATCCCCTGCACACTGAAGGACAAGCTGCGGGGACTGCGAGGTTAAACGGGCCGCGTTTAACCTCGCAGACGGCTAATCTTGACCAGAGCGATATCCGGTAGCAACGGGCGCATGCGTGCCACTGAAAGCAATTGGCGACGCGCCTGTGCCCGGGATGCGAACAAATAGTTGGACTGGATCGGTCCGGTTAGGTGGAGCGGAAAGGGCAAATTGGAAGAATTATCAAGTATCCCTACGTGATTCTTCGCTCGTGATCCACGGGGGAAATCGTAATCGTGCGCCGAGCACATGCGGACCGGGCTGCAGTACAGCTCGATATATTTGAAGATATCCTGCGCAGCCTCTTCCCTCGTTTTGCGACCCTTCCCCTTCGCCGGCGCTCTCTTCGGCGTTTTGAAGAACGATTCCACCGCCGCGTTGTCCGGCGGCGTGCCGAGCCTCGACACGGACCGAACGATGCCATGGGAGCCGGCAGCTCTGGAAAGCCCTCGAGGCGCATCAGACGCCCTGGTCGTCATGGGACGCGAGGCTCCCGCCGCTCGGAGGACCTTCGCGGCCGACGGCCTGCTTGATCGCGTCAATCGCGAGCTTCTCCGTGAGGGGATGCCGGCAAAAATCCGTGCCGACCAGGTGTCGGGAAGGACGTCAGATGTATTCGCATGAGGGCAAGATGAGGGCGATCGAGCTCTACCTTAGATACAACCAGAGCGCGACGGTGGCCATAAACGAGCTCGGCCATTAACGAACAGACACGAGCTGTCGAGCGCTGCTGCCGAGGCCATCACGATGCTAGGTGCCAAGAAGGCGTACGCCATCGGAGGCAAAGAAGCCATCCTTGGCGACCTCGAAAGCGATTCGGGGGCCGACCCGCCGCCAAGTAATCCAGCGGATATATGGTGACAAGAGCCAGGACACGTCCATAGCCTGCGCCGACAAGATCGCCGAGCACGACAGCGACCCCAAGAGGATGCCAGTATTCCTCACCGAACACGCACCAAAAACGAATAGGGCTTACCTGCTCGGCAGGCAAGCCGTCATCAGCGACGAACTGCAACGGACAATTCGAGATATCATCGGATAGCACCAAAACGACGGGTATTTCATATTCATAGCCGTACCCCCGTTGCCCACTCAATCGGTAAAACCAAATAAGGTAGACCACCGACAAAAACGACCGCTGATTCGCGGCTATCTAACAGCCCGCTCCTTATTGACTGAGCCTTCCCCTCGAAGGTCTCGCGCACATCACCAGCATACTCGCCATTCCATTTCAGGATTGCTAAGAACATGGCCCCCTCTCAACGAATGAATCGCCGATATGCTAGTCGGCAATCGACCGCACCGAAAGCAGGAGGTCCCGCCATCTCGCAAAACCAACGTACCGCTACTTCATTTAGGGGCGTTTCGCCATCGACAAGATAAACAATTAGATCGTTCAGGCATTATCCTGATGCGGTTGCGACATCCGCTGCCGAAACAACTAGTGGCTTGCGCGTCAGTAGCGTATAAATACCCCAAGCCGATTCTTACAAGAAAGAGGTAATCATGGTTGTCCC
>CALEWN010000030.1 GCA_937925385.1 uncultured Senegalimassilia sp. | reverse complement strand
ACTTTGGTGACGGCAGATCCGGTACACGTTCCCAACATCATCAGTCGAGGAAGTCACCGACATGCAGCGCTCCATCAAGGGCGAGGTCATCTTCTCCACCTTCGACATGCCCACCGAAAACCATATCCAGGTTTCCGAGCTGGTCATCGAGCGCGCAAAACGCCTGGTGGAGGACGGTAAGGACGTTGTGGTGCTGCTTGACAGCCTCACGCGTCTGGCGCGCGCCTACAACCTGGCGCAGCCCGCATCCGGGCGCATCCTGTCCGGCGGCGTGGATTCCACGGCCTTGTACCCGCCGAAGAAGTTCCTGGGCGCTGCCCGAAACATCGAAGGCGGCGGCAGCCTGACCATCCTCGCTTCGGCCCTGGTGGAAACGGGATCGAAGATGGACGAGGTCATCTTCGAGGAGTTCAAGGGCACGGGCAACATGGAGCTCAAGCTCGACCGTAACCTGGCCGACCGACGCATCTTCCCGGCCATCGACCCGGTGGCGTCGGGTACGCGCAAGGAGGACCTGCTGCTCGATCCGCAGAAGGCGCCGCTGATCTGGGGAGTACGTCGCATCCTGGCGAACACGAACAACACCGAGCGCGCCATGGACATGCTCATCAAGTCCCTGAAGCGCACCGACGACAACGACGAGTTCCTCAGCCGCACGGCGAAAAAGGCCCAGCACGCCAACGGCAATGCAAACGCAAACCTGGAGTTCTAGGGGAGACACATACACATGGCAACAATGCATGACAATACCGAAACGGTTGCCTGGCCCAAGCGCGCGGTGGTCACGGCCGGCATGCCCTACGGCAACAAGCCGTTGCATTTCGGGCATATCGCCGGCGTGTTCGTGCCCGCCGACTGCTTCGCGCGCTTCCTGCGTGACCGTATCGGCGCGGAGAACGTCCGCTTCATCAGCGGCACGGACTGCTTCGGCTCGCCCATCAACGAGGGATACCGCAAGCTGGTGGAGGCCGGCGAGTTCGACGGCACCATCGAGGATTACGTGCTGCGCAACCATAACCGTCAGAAGGACACGCTGGAGTCTTACGACATCAGCCTGGACATCTACGAGGGCTCCAACATCGGGCATTCCGGCGAGGTCCATCAGCTCATCAGCGAGGCTTTCATCAAGAAGCTGCACGAGAACGGCTGGCTTCAGAAGCGCGCGACGCTGCAGTTCTACGACCCCGAGGCGGGCACGTTCCTGAACGGCCGCCAGGTGCAGGGCCATTGCCCCGTGCAGGGTTGCAAGTCCGAGCACGCCTATGCCGATGAGTGCGACCTGGGCCACAGCTACGCGCCCGAGGACCTTATCGCGCCGAAGTCCTCGCTCACCGGCGTTACGCCCGAGATGCGCCCGGTGGAGAACTGGTATTTCGACCTGCCGGCG
Source organism: uncultured Senegalimassilia sp. (assembly GCA_937925385.1). Taxonomy (GTDB): domain Bacteria; phylum Actinomycetota; class Coriobacteriia; order Coriobacteriales; family Eggerthellaceae; genus Senegalimassilia. Next base: position 12,399 of record CALEWN010000030.1, on the reverse strand, counting down.
TTCAACGCCTTCCTGAAGCAGCACGTGGAGGCGCTCGAGGCCGACCCCGAAGTCCGTCCCATCGTGCCGCAGACCATCAAGGAGTTCCTGGCCCCGCCGGTGGTCTACATCAAAAACGAGCTGTACGACCAGTATCTTCAGATCGCCGACAAGCTCGCGCATCACCAGTACCATGAGGCCGAGAAGGGCAAGCAGTCCTTCGAGATCGAGTTCGACACCATCGACGACCGCGATGCGGCGCGTGATGTGCTCGCCGCTGCGGGCATCCGCTTCCGCACGGGCAAGGCGCTCGTTCCCTTCCGCATCACCGGCAACATCGAGTGGGGCGTGAAGGCGCCGGTCATCGACGGGCTCGAGGGCCTGACGGTGTGGTGCTGGCCCGAAAGCCTGTGGGCTCCCATGAGCTTCACCATGGCCATCAACGACAAGATGGGCCTGCCGCGCGGCCGCTGGCGCGATTTCTGGTGCTCGGAGGCCGCGCAGGGCTACCAGGTCATCGGCCAGGACAACCTGTATTTCTACGGTGTGGCCCAGCCGGCGCTCATCGAGGCGTTGCGCCCCGGCGATATCCTCACGCCCGGTAAGACGGATACGCCCCTGCGCCAGACCAGCCTCATCGCCAACCACCACATCCTGCTCGGCAACAAGAAGGCCTCGTCGTCGGGTTCGGTCAAGCCGCCCACGGCCGACGAGCTGCTCGAGCACTATACCGTCGAGCAGCTGCGCGCGCACTTCCTCGCCCTTGGCCTGGACCAGAAGTCCGTCGGCTTCAAGCCCAAGCCCTTCGATCCCGATGAGGCCAAGCGCAACGACCCGCGCGTTGCCGACCCGGTGCTCAAGGAAGGCACGCTGCTCACCAACGTGTTCAACCGCCTGGCCCGCAGCTGCTTCTACGAGGCGCAGAAGAACTTCGAAGGCTGGATGCCGCTCGGCGAGGTGTCGTCTGAGGTGCGCAAGCGCGCGCAGGCATGCATGAACGAGTATGACAAGATCATGCACAAGGCGGAGCTGCACACGGTCATGTCCATCATGGACACGTTCATTCGCTGGGCGAACAAGTACTGGACGGACAACATCCGCACCGCCGAAAAGGAAGGCGACGAGCAGCTGCGCCGTCAGGTGCTCGTGGACTGCTTCTACCTGCTTCGCGTATCCACGCTGCTCATGCATCCCGTGGTGCCGAAGGGCTGCGAGAAGATCGCCGATTACCTCAGCTTCGAGTTCGATGACTTCTTCAGCTGGAACTTCGATTTCGAGGGCATGGACGAGCTGTGCCACGGCTCCGAGCTTGAGGACGGGCGCCATCGCATCCGCGAGCTTCCCCCGCGCTTCGACTTCTTCTCGAAGCACCCCTCGCAGTTCAAGTAGGGTTTCAAAGCACGGCATCCGATCAGGCTGGCCAGCTGCGGCAACGCGGCTGGCCGGCCTTTTCATGGGTGCGGAAAGATTGGTTTGCATATGCATGTTGATTTGTATTCCGACGGCGCCTCGCGGGGCAACCCCGGGCCGGGCGGGTACGGCAGCATCCTGCGTTTCGTCGACAGCAAGGGCGGGGTGCACGAGCGGGAGTTCTCGCAGGGGTACCGCTGCACCACGAACAACCGCATGGAGCTGCTCGGCGCCATCGTGGCCCTTGAGGCGCTCAAGCGCCCCTGCCACGTGACGCTGTACTCCGACTCCCAGTATCTGGTGAACGCGTTCAACCAGCACTGGGTGGACGGCTGGCTCAAGCGCGGATGGAAGAACTCGCAGAAGCAGCCCGTGAAGAACTCCGATCTGTGGAAGCGCATGCTCAAGGCGAAGGAACCTCACGATGTTGAGTTCGTCTGGGTCAAGGGGCATGCCGGCCATGCCGAGAACGAGCGCTGCGATGCGCTGGCAACCTCCGCGGCCGACGACCCGTCGCGCCATAAGGAGGACGTGGGCTTTCGCGGCTAGGCGCTTGCGTAAGGCGCTGCAAGGGACGGGTGGCTGGAGCTGGCGGCGCGGAAACGCGCCGCTTCGCCCCAGCCGCCCGTTTTCCAAAAATGCCGGTTGCCTCACCTGGGGGTATGCCCGTTCAGTGCAAAAGGTTCCGCGTTCGTTGCCAGGGTGATACAGTAGCGGGAACGAATTCGAAACCGAGTAGGAGGTTCGTGCATGCAACAGGAAATGAAGCTGCGCCGCCGCATCGCCGGCGGGGCTATGGCTTGCGTCCTGTCTTGCGGCCTTATGGTCCCGCAGCTGGCATTCGCCACCCCTGATTCATCTTCCAAGCAGGCCGAGGCCCAGGCGGTCCTGGCTTCGCTTAACTCAATGCAGTACAAGCTCGACCAGGCGTCGGCCGACTACGGCCAGGCGCTCGAGGAGCAGGCCCAGGCCCAGCAGTCCGCCGATCAGGCGCAGGAGCGCATCGACCAGATCAACGTCGAGATCGCCGATGTGCAGTCCCGTTTGGGCGACCGCGCGCAAAGCATGTACCGTACGGGCGCAAGCTCGTTTTTGGACCTGTTGCTCGGGTCCACGTCGTTCAGCGAGTTCGCCACGAACTGGGACCTGCTGAACAAGGTCAACGATAACGACGCCGAGCTCGTGCAGCGCAACAAGGATCTGCGCACCGAGGCGCAGGAGCAGAAGGCCACGTTCGAAGAGCAGAGCCGCACCGCTGCTGCCAAGGCCTCCGAGGCCAAGCAGATCCAGGACGAGGCGCAGTCCACCGTCAACTCCATGCAGCAGACCTATGACGGCCTTTCGGCCGAGGTTGCCACGCTGGTTGAGGAAGAGCGTGCTGCACAGGCTGCCGCTGCTGCCGCAACTGCTCAGCAGACCGTCGACCAGTCTGCCGCTCAGGCCACCCAGCGTATGGGCATCGCCGCTGCCACCAACAACAACGCCAATGCCGGCGGCAATGGCGGTAACGGCGGCACTGCCGATAACGGCGGTGGCGACACCTGGACCGACAATGGCAATACCGACAATGGCGGTGGGGCTGACAACGGCGGTTCGGACAATCCCGGCAACTCGGGCGGTTCCAGCAGCTGGACGCCGTCTTACAACGCCTCCACGGGCAATGCCATCGTCGACCGCGCGTACAGCTGCATCGGCGCACCGTACGTGTGGGGTGGCGTCGGGCCTGACGGCTTCGACTGCTCCGGTTTGGTCAGCTATGCGCTCACCGGCAGCTATTCCCGTTACGGCACCACGTACACGTTCATGGGCATGTCCCAGGTCTCCGATCCCCAGCCCGGCGACATCTGCACCAGCTGGTCGCATTGCGGCATCTACATCGGCGGCGGCCAGATGATCCATGCCCCAACCTTCGGCCAGACGGTATGCGTCAGCTCCGTGCAGTCCGACATGATCATCGTTCGCCCCTGGTAGCGTTTCCCGTTCCGGCGGCATGTCGGCAAGCATTCAAGCCGGCAGCGAAATACCTGCAACAAGCAACAAGCCCCAAGCTGTTCCATCAGCTTGGGGCTTGTTCGCGTTTACGGGAGCGTTGCCGGCTCTGCGGGAAAGGCTGCCCATGAGTCGGGCTTTGCGAAAGGAGCGCTGGCTAAGCCGCGCCTGCGAATGCGGTCCCCTTGGCAGTGGGGAAGGGGACCGTGCTCATGGGGATGCCGGCAAAGCTATACCGACGGGCGCGCAACCTCGATCGGCGGCGCGTGCCTTCGCGTGCGCGAGGCTAACTTAACCCTCGCAGGCCTGCGTGATGAGTGTGCGCAAGGCATCGAAGCCGTCGCGCTTCTCGCTCGACGTCACCAGCATTGGCACGTCGTCGGGCAGGGCAAGCTGGCGGCGCAGCACGGCCACCTGCTTGTTCTGCTGGTTGCGGGAGAGCTTATCGGCCTTCGTGAGCACCACGGCGAACGGAAGCCCCGCCTCCATGAGGAAGTTGATCATGTTCAAGTCGAGCTGCTGCGCCTCGTGACGGATGTCCACCAGGCTGACCACCAGCGCGAAGTTGCGGTCTTGGTTGAAATAACCCTCGATCAGCTCCGCCCAGCGGCCCTTTTCGGATTTCGCCACGCGTGCGTAACCATAGCCGGGCAGGTCGACGAAACGGGCGCCTTCGGTGGCGAAGAAGTTGATGGTGGACGTCTTGCCGGGCTTCTGCGAGACCTTCGCCAGACTTTTGCGGCCGAACAGGGCGTTGAGCATGGACGACTTGCCCACGTTCGAACGGCCGGCGAACGCCACTTCCGGAAGCGTCGAGGGCGGCAGCTGCGAGGAGATGCCGAACGAGCGCTCGAAGGTTACATTGTTGAAGTTCATACGATGCTCCAAATGGTTCGAAGTTGTGCTTGCATCATGATAGCGTGCTTCGCCGTGCGGATATGCCCACGTCATCGGCCATCCGCAATAATCCCGCATGACGACAAACGTCGAGAATTAGAGTTGGCTTTGATTGACAATATGCCACCTGCGCCATACTCTTTCGTGCGGAGTAAAAGTTATTTGGGGTCGAACATCGCTGGACGCACGGCGATTGTCAGCACAAGAAAGGATGAAGATCATGAAACTCAAGAAGCGCGATGGTTGGATGATCGCCGGCGGTTTCGCTTTGGGCACGCTGGGTTTGAAGGCTCTGAGCAGCTCTGCGGCGAAGAAGTGCTATGTGCAGGGCGTTGCCAAGGGCCTGCAGGCCAAGGCGGCCTATCAGGACGTAGTCGAGCAGGCAAAGGCCCAGGTCGACGACATCGTGGCCGAGGCAAGCTACATCAACGAGGCCGCTAAGGCCGAGCAGCCCGCGGCCGACGGCGAATAGCGCGAAGACATCGCTATGAAATTTCAGATCGCAAATGAGCTTCCGGGCCGTTTGCGCGTGAAACTGGCGGGCCCTGTCCCGCCAGCGGACTTAGATGCGCTGTATCGCGTGCTGGGCGCATGCCCCGACATCGCGAAGTCAACCGTCTATCCGCGCATCGGCAGCGTTGCTCTGACCTACAATGCCGCACCCGGCGGCCGCGCACGCGTGCTCGAGCATCTGGCCGGCATCGACGCGGCGGCCATCGCCAAGGCCAAGCAAGGGTGTGGCCTTGAGCTTGCCCCGCGTTCGCATTCCCTGCTCATGGACCTGGCGTCGCTGGTGGGCTTCCATTTCATGCGCCGTTGGTTTCTGCCCGCGCCCCTGGCGGCAGCTTGGACGGTGTTCAGCTACCGCAAGTTCCTGCTCGCCGGCCTGAAGTCGCTGGCGAAGGGCAGGCTGGACGTGCCCGTGCTCGACGCGGCGGCCATCGGCATCTCGTTCGCGAAGCGCGACCCGCGTACGGCGGGGCTCACCATGCTTCTGCTCAACGTGGGCGAGACGCTTGAGGAGTATACGCGCAGCCGTTCGGAGGGCGCGCTCATCAACGCGCTGCTCGACCTGCCTGAAACCGCCCAGCTGGTGGAGGGCGACACCGAGGTGCAGGTTCCCTCCAGCTCCTTGCGCGCAGGTCAGCTCATCGCCGTACGCACCGGCATGCCCGTGTGCGTTGACGGTACGGTGGTGCGAGGGTGCGCCATGGTCAACCAGGCGGCGCTTACCGGCGAGCCGCTGGCCGTCGAGCGCACCGTCGGCGACGACGTGTTCGCCGGCACGGCCGTCGAGGACGGCGAGATCATCGTCGAGGTGAAGGCGAACGAGGGCCAGACGAAGCTGCGCACCATCGTCAACCTGGTCGAGCAGACCGAATCCTACAAGTCCCGCACGCAGTCGCGCATGGAGCGCCTTGCCGACCGCATCGTGCCGTGGAACTTCCTGCTGGCGGGCATCGTGGCGCTTACCACGCGCAGCCTGGTGAAGACGTCGGCGGCTCTTATGGTCGACTACTCCTGCGCGCTCAAGCTCACCGGCTCCATCGCCGTGCTGTCGGCCATGAGCCAGTCTGCCCAGGCGGGCTTCACGGTGAAGGGTTCGCAGCACTTCGAGTCCATGGCGCAGGCCGACGTCATCGTGTTCGACAAGACGGGCACGCTGACCGAGGCCGCCCCGCAGGTGGCGCGCGTGCTCTCCCTTGACGGCTGGGACGACGACGAGGTGCTTCGCTTCGCCGCATGCTTGGAGGAGCACTTCCCGCATCCGGTGGCCCGCGCGGTCGTGCGCGCTGCCGCCGATAAGGGCTTGGAGCACCGCGAGCGCCACGCCGAGGTGGAGTACATCGTGGCACATGGCATAGCAAGCTCGCTTGCCGGCAAGCGCGTGGTCATCGGCTCGGAGCACTTCGTCGTGGAGGACGAGCAGGTCGAGATCTCCGAGGCGCAGAAAGAGCTCATCGCACGGGAGACCGAGGGCCTCTCGCCGCTCTACCTTGCCGTGGACGGCAAGCTCATGGGCGTCATCGGCGTGCAGGATCCGCTCAAAGCCGGCGTTCCCGAGGCGATCGCCGAGCTTCGCCGCCTGGGGCTTTCGCGCGTCATCATGCTCACGGGCGACAACGAGCGCACCGCGGCGCGCATCGCCGCACGCGCCGGCGTATCCGAATTCCACGCCAACCTGCTTCCCGAGGACAAGTACGCTTTCGTCGAGAAACTCAAGGCGGAAGGCGCGCACGTGGTCATGGTCGGCGACGGCGTCAACGACGCCCCGGCGCTGGCGCTTGCCGACGTGGGCATCGCCATGGGGCAGGGCACTGCGGTGGCCAAGGAGGTGGCCGACATCACGCTCACGGGCGGCCAGCTCGGCTCCATCGTGGCGCTGCGCCGCATGAGCGAGGGCCTGATGGGTCGTCTGAACGGCAGCTTCAAGGAGGTCATGGTCATCAACTCGACGTTGTTGGCGGCCGGCATCGGTGGCATCATCTCCCCGCAGATGTCCTCGCTTCTGCATAACGCCTCCACCGTCGCGCTGTCCATGCGCAACGGCAAGCGTTACGACGCATAGGCCATCGGGAGCCCGCAGGCACAGGCCGATGGGCGGCCGCCTGCCCAAGGCGCGTTGCTCGCCCGTCGGCATTTCGTGAAAACATGGACGAACATCGACGCCCCCGTTGCAAACGCCCGGGGGCGTTGTTATAATCCGAGGGCTGTTTTATCACACATGCGTGTGCGACCCTTCCCGCTAGTGGCCGAAATCGGTTGCGGATGAAAGGGGATGACCGCACGCAGAGGACTAACGAATGGAGAGAGTCATGGCTAAGATCAGCATTCAGACCCTGCTCGACGCAGGCGCGCACTTCGGTCACCAGAAGCGTCGTTGGAACCCCAAGATGAAGCCGTTCATCTTCGGCGCCCGCGGTGACATCTACATCCTGGACCTCAAGCAGTCCCTCATCGGCATGGACCAGGCTTACACCTTCGTCTCCAACGTCGCCAAGAACGGCGGCTCCGTCCTGTTCGTCGGCACGAAGAAGCAGGCCCAGGAGGCCGTCGCCGACGCCGCCAACCGCTGCGGCATGCCCTACGTCAACGCCCGTTGGCTCGGCGGCATGCTCACCAACTTCGTGACCATCCGCTCCCGCGTCACCCGCATGGAGGAGCTGGAGGCCATGGAGGCCGACGGCCGTATGGCGCTGCTGCCGAAGAAGGAGCAGATCCTGCTGCGCAAGGAGCTGTCCAAGCTGCAGCTCAACCTCAACGGCATTCGCAACATGAAGCGCGTCCCCGACGCCATCTTCGTGATCGACACCAACCGCGAGGAGATCGCCATCCGCGAGGCTCATCGCCTGAACATCCCCGTGGTGGGCACGCTCGACACCAACTGCGATCCCGATGACGTCGAGTACGGCATCCCGGCAAACGACGACGCCATCCGCTCCGTCAAGCTGCTGGCCGACTTCATCGCCGACGCCGTCGTCGCCGGCACCGGCGCTCCCGTTTCCGCTGAGGAAATGGCCGCTCCGGCCGAGGCCGAGGCTGCTCCGGCTGCCGAGGCTGCCGCTCCTGCTGCCGAATAAGCACGGGGCCTAACCCACTGGTGTTGCACGCCGTCGGTCCCCGTAGGGCGGCCGACGGCGTTCGAGGTTATTAACGGCGGCGCTTAGGCGTCGCCGCAACAAGGATAGAAAGGATCCAACGTGGCTGCTATCACCGCTTCCATGGTCAAGGAACTGCGCGAGATGACCGACGCCGGCATGATGGAGTGCAAGAAGGCGCTCGTCGAGGCCGATGGCGATATGGAGAAGGCCGTCGACGTGCTGCGCACCCGCGGTCTGGCCGCTGCCGCCAAGAAGGCCGGCCGCGCCACCAACGAGGGCACCGTCATGACCGTCCTGGCCGATGATGCCAAGTCCGCCGCCGTCGTCGAGCTGAACTGCGAGACCGACTTCGTGGGCATGAACGAGAAGTTCAAGGCCTACGCCGAGAAGCTCGGCCGCGCCGCTCTGGCCGCCAACGCCGCCGACGTCGAGGCCCTGCGCGCCTCCACCTTCGAGGGCGAGCCCGTCGAGGACATCCTCACCGACGCCATCCACGTGCTGGGCGAGAACATCCAGCTCCCCCGCGCTACCACCATCAATGCCGGCGGCATCGCCTCCTACATCCACGGTGGCGGCAAGATCGGCGTTCTGGTGACCTTCGACGTCGAGGGCATCGATCCGGCTTCCGAGGGCTTCCAGGCTTACGGCCGCGACGTCGCCATGCAGGTTGCCGCCGCCTCCCCGGTGTCCGCCAACCGCGAGTCCGTGCCGGCCGAGGTCGTCGAGCATGAGATGGGCATCTACAAGGCTCAGGCTGCCGAGTCCGGCAAGCCCGAGGCCATTCAGGAGAAGATGGCTACCGGCCGTATGGAGAAGTTCTACAAGGAGAACTGCCTGACCGAGCAGGCCTTCGTCAAGAACCCCGACCAGTCCATCAACCAGTACACCGACGAGTGCGCCAAGAACCTGGGCGGCACCATCAAGGTGACCGGTTTCGTGCGCTGGGCTCTGGGCGAGACCGCGTAACTTACGCTTTTCGCTAAATAGCCAGCGAATCGCTGAACGCTTCGGGTCGCCCCGTTGTCATGCTTTCGCTTCTGCGCTGCGGCATCGCCTGGCGATGCCTTCGGCGCAGGGCGGATGCAGGCCCGGGCGGCCCGTTTTATGTTTGCGGGCTTGTTCTCTTTTGCGCCCGCGAATGCGTTGATACGTTTGCTTTCATCGTGAATGCCCGCCTTGCGCGGGCCTTCGCTTTATAATGAGCATTTGCAATCTAGTTCATCCAGGGGGGTTTGCATGTCTGAGAAAGAGATCATCGTCGTCGAGGGCAACAACGTCCTTTCCGGCGAGGTGAAAGTGTCCGGCGCGAAGAACTCGGCCTTGAAGCTCATCGCCGCCTCGCTTTTGGGCCAGGGCGCCTCCACGCTGCACAACGTGCCCCTTATCAGCGACATCGCCGTTATGTCGGAGGTGCTTGAATGCCTCGGCGCCACCATCGAGCGCGACGGCCACACCATGGTCATCGACACCGCCCAGGTGACGTCCCATGAAACGCCGTACGAGCTGGTGTCGAAGATGCGCGCATCCATCAGCGTGCTCGGCCCGCTGGTGGCGCGTTTCGGGCAGGCGCGCGTGGCCATGCCCGGCGGCTGCCAGATCGGCGCCCGCAAGATCGATATGCATCTGGTGGGCCTTGAGGCGCTTGGCGTTGAATTCACCGTGGACCACGGGTATCTGAACGCCCACACGCCCAATGGCCTGCACGGTGCCGATGTCACGTTGGAGTTCCCCAGCGTCGGAGCCACGGAGAACTGCCTTATGGCAGCCGTCACCGCCCATGGCACCACCTGCATCGAGAACGCCGCGCGCGAACCCGAGATCGTCGATCTGGCGAATATGCTCAACGCCATGGGCGGTAAGGTCACCGGCGCGGGCTCGTCCATCATCCAGGTGGAGGGCGTGGCGCTTGAAAGCCTGCACCCTTGCGAGCACACCACGGTGGGCGATCGTATCGAGGCCGGCACCTTCTTGGCGGGCGGCGCGCTCACCGGCGGCCCGGTCACGGTGCGCGGCATCGATCCGTCGTATCTGCACATGGCCATCATGAAGCTGCGCGCTATGGGTTGCTGCGTCGATGCGGGGGACGATTGGATCACCTGCAGCCGCAACCAGCCGCTGCAGCCGACCGACATCCAAACGCTTCCGCACCCGGGTTTCCCTACCGACCTGCAGGCCCAGTTCATGCTGCTGTGCAGCTTGGCCCATGGCACCTCCATGGTCACCGAGAACGTCTTCGAGAACCGCTTCATGTTCGCCAGCGAACTGGCGCGCATGGGCGCCGACATCACCATCGAGGACCATCATGCCCTCGTGCGAGGCATCAACGATTTGCAGGGCACCGACGTGTCCTCCACCGACCTTCGTGCCGGAGCGGCGCTGGTGTTGGCGGGCATCGTGGCCGAAGGCGAGACCCGCGTGCACAACATCAAGCACATCGACCGCGGTTACGAGGACTACTGCGGCAAGCTCTCTCAGCTTGGCGCAAGCGTGTCGCGTCGCCAGGTTGGCCCGGCGGGCGAATAGCCGAACGGGAGCGCAATGGTCAGGAAACGCAAGGACATCACGCAGATAAACTCCAAGCTCACCTCGCGGCGTATGCGCAGCGCAACCTTGGGCACGCATGTCCCCAAGGTTCGTCCGGCGCACATGAACGCCGATCAAGTGGGCTTCTCCAGCCCGCGTAGGCAGAAGCGCGCGCAGCGCGGCTACGTGAGCAACGTCATGCCCAGCGCCCAGGGCCCGCGAAGCCGCACCGGTTACGCCAGGGGCCTGGAATTCTCTCCAGGGGTCAAGCGCCGCACGCTCGCAAAGCGCCTGGGCATCGCCGTGGCGGTCATAGCCGTGTTGGCGGCCGTGGCCTATGGCGTGGGCTCGTTCACCCTCATGGGAAACCTCAACGGCAAGCTGGCGCTCAAAGGCTCCGACGCCGACAAGGCGCTCACCGCCGTGAAATCCGGCGATCCGTTCTATACGCTCGTCGTGGCCGAGCTGGATACGCCCGGCATGCCCAACTCCGCCGACGGCCCCGATGCGCTTGCCTTGGTGCGAACCGATTCCTCGGGCAAAAACGCCTGCATCATCAACATCCCCGCCGATGTGCAGGTGTCGCTCAAGGATGGCAAGTATTATCCGATTCGGCAGGCTAGCGTGCGCGAAAGCGATGCCAGCTTGGTCAACGCCGTGGCGAATTTCGCCGACGTGAAGATCTCGCACGTGGTCAAGATCGACGCTGCCGGCCTTGTGCAGCTGGTGAACACGCTCGGCGGCGTTGATGTGGACCTTTCCGAAGAGGTGGACGATCCCAACGCCGGCAGCGTGTACCTGCCCGCAGGCAGCCAAACCCTCACCGGCGAGGGCGCCCTGACGCTGGCGCGCGCCACGAACTTCGAGTCGCCCAGGCAAACCCAGGCGGAAAACCAACGCAAGCTGCTCGAGGCCGTGTCGTTGCGCATGGTGTCGGGAGGCAAGTCCAGCCTGGTCGGCTTGCTCGACCAGCTGCAGGGGGCCTTCGGCACCGACATGGGCTCAAGCGATGCGCTCTCCTTGGCCGAAGGTCTCAAGGGAATGAGCGCCGATTCCGTCACGGGCGCCTTGGTTCCCGGCTACGTCACGCAAAGCGATGGCCAGGATGTGTACGCGGTGTCGAATTCCTCGTGGTCCGAGATGATGGACCGCGTCGATTCGGGGCAGGAGCCCGCCGAGCAGACGCAGGCGGCCACCACCGATCCTGGCAGCTTCACCATCACGCTGAAAAACGGCGGCGGCATCACGGGTGCGGCGGCCTCCATGGAGTCGACGCTCACCTCGAAGGGGTTCAAGGTTTCGGAGACGGGCAACACCGACACCTCCGTGTACAGCGAAACGCTGGTCATCTACAACTCCAGCGATGCGCAGCCTGCCGCGCAGACCGTGCTCAACGCCATGGGCGTGGGGCGCTTGGTTCAGAACACCGGCGCCTACTCGTTTGGCACCGATGTGCTGGTTATTCTGGGCAAGGACTGGAAACCCTCATCGTAACCCCATCCAAACGCCCGATGGCCCCATCGGGCGCTGTGGTAGAATCGCTCATGATGAACATAAGACCGAAAGGCAAAGGAGAACCTCATGGTTGAGAAGACCGATGTTGCAGCAGTGCTCGAACTCATCCGACCCAGCCTGCAGGCTGACGGCGGCGACGTGAAGCTCGTCGACGTCGACGAGGACGGCGTGGTCACCGTCGAGCTGCAGGGCGCTTGCAAGGGCTGCCCCATGTCCCAGATGACGCTTGCCAACGGCGTCGAGCGCATCCTTAAGGAGCGCGTGCCCGGCGTCACCCGCGTGCTCGGAACGCAGGACGGTGAGACGGCCGTCCTCGCGCAGTGCACGGCCGCCGAAGTGAGCGCGTGCGGCGCACGGTTCTGGATGAAACTCGTCAGATAAGGGGAGAGCGATATGATTACAGTCAAGGTCCCGGCAACGAGCGCCAACCTCGGCGCGGGCTTCGACTCGTGCGGTGTGGCGCTGTCGCTGTACAACACCGCGC